>JAQSYR010000209.1 GCA_029256035.1 Anaerocolumna sp.
TTTCAAATTATTGCAACAAATATGGCAATAACAAAAAAGATGAAACAACTCTGTATTAATGTCCTTAGTATTAATACAAAAGAAGGGCTTTATGTATTAGCTTATAGAAAATTAAATCTTGATGTTGTCAAGATGTCTTTAAAACCGGATGATGAGATAACCATATGCTGGGAAAACACAATCGATGGGAATAAACAAAGTATACGTCAGTTTTTAGATGCGGAAGAATATGAACTTTTAAATGACTTTGAAAAAAATCAGGAACTTATAAAAGATAAAATAACAAGAGGGAATCCGCAAATTAATGGTGTCGATGATATGCCATATATGATTGCCATTGGCCTGGATCATATGATTGACTTAGAGAAAGAGTATAAAGCTATTATCGATATGTATAATAGTGGTGAAGTAACAATTCCTATCAAAGCGTTTTTTGGAGATTTTGTGAAGCACCCGGATAGAAGAAAAGTCTATCCAATTGCTCTCCTTAATAAGAAAGTGAACCTGGATCAATTATTAGCAATTTATTATGCATTAAAATATCCAATAGCCTACATTCAGGGGCCTCCAGGAACGGGTAAAACCAATACAATTATTAATACTATCATGACAGCTTTCTTTAATGAAAGAACAATCTTACTGTCCTCTTATAATAACCATCCCATTGATAGTGTTTTTAATACATTTCAAAATATGAAATATAAGGATAAAGTAATCCCTTTTCCTATGGTTCGGCTTGGAAACAATGATAAAGTTGCAGAATGTCTGAAACATATAAAAAAGATATATGAAAGTACCAAAAATATTAATATATATGATAAGACACTTGAGAAGAATAAAGAAGATAAAATCTGGAGAACAAGAAAATTAACAGAATTACTTATAAAACATGAAAAAATTCTAGATCTAAAAGAAAGAAAAGAGATTATAGAGAAGTTATTAAATTCCTATCATCAATTAACTTTTCAAGTAGATCTTCAAGGCAGACAACTGCAGGAAATTAAGAAGCAGTTAATGGAAATTGGCGAAGTAACAGATGAAGAGGCAATTAAACTTTTAGAAGATGACACAGAGGAATTTTTAAAATATTTATTCTATACTTCCGCCAAGTACATTAAAAGGTTGGATGAGCCTAAGAATGAAGGTTTATTAAAAATTTTATATACATCAGATAAGGAGTTGCAGATTAAAAATTTCAACCAATATCTAAGTAATAGTGAAAATCTAAAGAAGTTTTTGCGTATTTTCCCTATTGTAGCTACAACTTGTATATCAGCCCATAAATTAGGTGAACCAAAGCAGTATTTCGATATGGTAATCATAGATGAAGCCAGTCAATGTAATACAGCTGTTTCTTTGGTACCTATTATCCGAGGAGAAAATTTGATGTTGGTTGGCGACCCTCAGCAGTTAAATCCGGTGATACTTCTTAGTGCGAGAAATAATCATACCCTTAGACAAAAATACGCAATTTCAAATGAGTATGATTATTTAAATAATTCCATATATAAAACATATCTAGCTTGTGATGCAGTAAGTGATGAAATATTACTAAGCTATCATTATCGATGTAATAAACGCATCATAGAATTTAATAATAAAAAGTATTATAATGAAAAATTAAATATCATGAGCAAGAACGAATCGACACAACCACTTGTGTTTGTAGATGTGGAAAATAATAAAACCAATTATAAGAATACTTCGCCAGTGGAGGCTGAAAAAATTATAGAATATGCTAAGCATAATAAAGATAAAAACATAGGAGTAATCACTCCGTTTGCAAATCAAAAAAACTTAATAAATAAATTATTAAAGGAGAATGAACTAGATAATGTAAATTGTGGAACGGTACATGCTTTTCAGGGTGATGAAAAAGACATCATACTTTTTTCCCTTGCGGTTACGGACCAGACAACCCTAAAGACCTATGATTGGCTAAAAAGTAATAAAGAACTAATTAATGTAGCAACCTCAAGAGCAAAAGATAAACTGGTTATATTATCCAGCACTAAGAATTTGGAACGACTTCATGCTAATAATACCGAAGATGATATATTTGAATTAGTTGAATATGTTAAGAGCAATGGGACTACCAGTGTAACAGGAAAAGCAACCTCATCAAGGGCTTTGGGAGTCAAACCATACACCACGGAGACGGAAAATGCATTTTTAAGCTGCTTAACTTTTGCACTTGATAATGTTTTATACAGTAACAGAAAGTGCACCGTTCATAAAGAAGTCAGTATTGCCCATGTATTTAATGAAAGTGCTGCATATAATGATTTATTCTATTCCGGAAGATTTGACTTTGTTGTATATGAGAAGATATATGGTAATCAGGAAGTTCCCATTCTTGCAATTGAACTTGATGGAAAAGAGCATATAGAAGATAAAATTGTGAAAGAAAGAGACCGAAAAAAGAATGAAATATGTAAAAGACATAACTTTGAGCTGATTCGAATAGAGAATTCCTATGCAAGAAGATATAATTATATTAAAGAAATACTTATAAATTATTTTATGAAGAGTAACTAAGTGGGGTGTCAGATGAACTAAAAGATTTGGCACTCCACTCCTTCTTCCTCTATAACTTTATGAATTAATTGAACACGGTTGGTTACCTGAAGCTTTTGAAACAGGTGACCAATATGTTTTTTTACGGTGTTATCTGAAATCTTTAAACTATCAGCGATTTCTTTATTATTTTTTCCATGCAAAATAAGCTCCATTAGTTGGGATTCCCGTCTGGTAACACCGTACTTCCTGGACAAATAAGCAGAGTAAGAAAGTTCTGTCTGAGTTTTACTTGCCAAGTCATATTCCAACTGCATTCGATTTTCTATATAAGGCTAAGACACCTAAAGAAACACCATCACCTGAGATACTAATACCTGCAACATGAATTAAATCCATTGGTTTTAAGTATTCTTGATAATAAGGAGTCTTTTGACGTATTTCATTCTGGATGACATCGGACTCTCGATAAACCACCGATTCCTTGTTGGTGAAAAACCAGCGGGTATAGTCTAGTTCCCCGTAGTGAGATTCATACTTTTCCGTAAAAGCATCTTCAAATTCTTTTGAAAAACGGCTTACCACCACAGGTTCCGTAAGAGTAAGACCACCATTATGTTTGCCCGAAGCAAGACAGTAATCTGCAAGATCAAAATCAATTAATTTTTTAAGAGATTGTAAGAATCGTCTTCTAGCCAGGGTATATTCTCTAATTCCATGAAATTCACTACTAATCTGATTTATCAATTCCCATTCATCCTGTGTTATAGCTGACATATATATTCCCCTTGTAAATTTGTTATGTTTATTATATCAAAGAAATCAAAAATAGGAAGAGCTTAATTCAAAATATAATACCTAAGTAGTATTTAATGGAGAAAAATACTACCAGGGTGGCTTTTGTTTGCAAATACAGAACCCTATACTATATTCAACTACTAAGGGACAGGAGGTACCAGAATGAATAACCATATAGATACATTTTACCATTTTCATAATCAGATATGTCTAATCACCGGTGCGGGAAGTGACTCAGGAATTGGCTTTGCAGCAGCTAAGATATTGGGACAACTTGGGGCAACCGTATTAATTACCGGAACGACGGAGCGAATCTTTTTGCGGGAGCAGGAACTAAGAAATGATAACAGAGATTTTATCTACCTTTGGTGCACTCCATGTGTTAATCAATAATGCAGGGATGACACAGGTTGGTCAGGAAGAGGAATTCACACCATTTTATAAGTTGTCCGATGAATCCTTTGAGACAGCCATAAACCGAAATTTAATGACTTGCTACAATACTACACGTGCAGTTATTGGTACCATGATGGAACAAAAGTATGGAAGAATTGTAAATGTGTCCTCTACCACAGGTCCATTGGGAAGCAATTTAGGTGAGTCAGGATATGGAGCAGCAAAGGCAGCAATTCTTGGAATGAGCAAGGGAATTGCCATGGAAACGGCAAAACATAATATTACCATTAATAATGTATTGCCAGGCTGGGTAGCTACCGGATCCCAGACAAAAGAAGAGGCCGTAGCGGGTATGCATACCCCCATGGGGCGAAGTGGAAGACCAGAAGAAATAGCACATATGATAGTATTTTTGGCAACGAGAGAGGCTTCTTATATTACCGGACAGGATTTTGTGGTTGATGGAGGTAATTTTATTGTAGAAAATAAAGGAGGTAGCTATTATGATAAATAGAAAACGTTTAGAAGAGCAATATGAAAAGGAAATGAAATACTTTGAGGAGACCCATCCAGTGTCAGCCAATCTTTATAAGAAAGCCAAGGAAAGTTTACTACAGGGAGTACCAATGAACTGGATGGTAAAATGGGCTGGAAGTTATCCAATTTTTGTGAAAGAGGCAAAGGGAGCACATTTTAGTTGCGTAGATGGTCTGGATTATATTGATTTTTGTCTGGGGGATACCGGTTCTATGGTTGGGCACGCACCAGATGCAGCAATAACAGCGATTGCAGAGTGCAGCAGGAAAGGTACTACCTTTATGCTGCCTACTGAAGATGCTATATATAATGGGGGAGAGTTAAGTCGAAGATTTGGGGTAAAATATTGGCAGTTCACCACATCTGCAACTGATGCAAACCGCTTTTCTCTTCGTCTTGCAAGACAGGTAACCGGAAGACCTAAAGTTCTTGTATTTAACTGGTGCTATCATGGAAGTGTGGACGAATCCTTTGCT
>JAQSYR010000210.1 GCA_029256035.1 Anaerocolumna sp.
GAAACTTGAAAGTCACTTGGTATTAGTTCTACTTTTGGATCAATTGCTTTCATTTCAGCTATTGCCATATCCCAGTAAGTATCTATGTCTTTAGGACATGGGGAACTTCCCTGGTATTTCTTTAATTCATCTAATGGCATATCTATTAGTGGCATTAGAGATAACTCCTTTCTTTATCTTATAATGTTAAGTATTTCCTCAAAGGTATTGCAATAATAATTACATAATCCTTTTGTTCCGCTATGAATAATATTTCCTCCGCTAATTCCTACGGCTGTATATCCAGCCAGCCGGATAGCGCAGACTCCAGCGCCACTGTCTTCAATTCCAATTACCGAGTTGCGGTCAGCAAAATCAATTCCAAGACCTACCCTGCATGTTTCTGCATAAAGCCACGGATGGGGTTTGGGTGAAAGTTCTCCAAGAGTTCCCACCTCCCCCTTTCTTAAAGGATATCCCGCTGTGATAATAGAATCATAGAACTCTTTTGGTTCACCAAGTCCTAATGTCTTAAAAGCTGAGAGTATTTCTGGATATGCCTTTTCATATAGACCAGAAGTAACAAGACCTATCTTAATATTCATAGCCTTAAGTTCCAGTAAAAATTCCCTGACACCATAAGTTGGTGTAAATGCCCCCTTTTTTCCTCTGCCCTTCATAATTTCATCCATTTCAAAATGTGTATGTTTATAATAATACTCCCTTGCTTCTTCTAGTGACTTCTCAGGACAGTATTTATTGATACAATGTTTTAAATGCTCTGATACACTGTGACCTGATACATAGGGAATATCTGTGTAGCAAGAATCGATACTACACCGTCTTTCCCAACCTGAAACTTACCATCACTGCAGTTATTAAGAACCTGAAATCCAGAATCTCTTAAGATTTGCCCTATTCCTGGTAATTTAATTCCCTCTTTATAAGTTTCCATTCTAAACTCCTTGTAATATCAGATTAGAGTACCAGCTCCACACTAATAATTTTACCGTGTCCGGCTGGAAAACTTAAAGTTCTATCCATGACTTTTAACTGCTCTGTTCTTTCTTCCCTCATATTGACAATAAAACCATCTTGAAATTCAAATCCAAGAGTAAGTTTACCGGTAATATCATGTTCACTTGGATTGTACATCCTGATTATGACCGTATCCCTATCTTCAGCTTTCTTAAATGCACTAAATATAAGATTATTCCCTTCTAAAGAAAGAAAGCTCTTATCCAAAGGAAGCAACCCTTTTTGTTTGCCAAACTGACATACATGCATTGGAGTATTAAAAATTAGTGCTTCCTTATATAATCCTGCCTGCTCCCATAACCCTCCATGAGGCATAAGAGCGTATCCATATGTAAATTCTCCCAGGGATTCTGCACTTTCGTCTCCTGGGTATTCCATCCATAGTCTGTTATCACATGGAATTCTTAACCTTACCCCTCGTACAAGCCCCATTGCCATTGTTTGGTGGGTATTCAGTCACCATAAAGGAACCGTCTGCCCAGGTTTTTTCAGCTTGTAGTCTGGTTGGGAAGCACACTTTAAAATGGTGATCCTTTACCGTATTATTTATAGTAGTACTGACTTCCAGAAAACGACTGCCCTTTTTCAAAGTGTATCTGATATTTACTGGCATATCCTTTTCCACGTCACTTCGTTTCTGATTCAGGAAATCATACTCTCTTGGTAGTGACATTGTAAAGTTTATTTCAAACTTCACAGCTAAAGGCCCATGGGTGGTTACCCCTACTTTAGAAGGCATTCCCAGACTATTAATTATCCTGTCATTACCAGGGCAGTCATACATCCACATATTTCCTTTATCTCCTATATCAAGAAAATAATTTAGATTTTCGTAAGTCTGGCCTGTGATTTTGTCTGTAATATTAACGGTGCCATCACGATTTATTTTAACTCTGATATACTCATTTTCTGCCTGATTTGCCCCGGATAACATAGTTTCTGCCGGAATCCTTGGAGCATCCCAATCTTCATGAGGATAAGGATATTCGTTTTTCTGTGTCCATTTTAGTTTAAAAGTCTTATATCCTACCGCTGGAATATGGGAGGCCATAAAATAGATATGTACCTTGGTACTGTAAAAAGGCATATTTCTGCTTCGCGGATGATAGAGTCCTGCTCTTGTTTCTTGTCTATCTACCTCCTGTATCTGCACTGGATTACCATCCATATCCTCAATTACCAGATAATTAAGTCTTGCTTCTTTGGGAACATCAACATAAGCCTCCACTACTTCGCTGCGGTTAAAGGAAGATGGATTATGAACTGCCAGAAAATATTCTGTATCTTCCACAGTCTCTGTATGAATTTCTTTGGTTATATTTTGAAGACCTCTTCGTTCCAATCCCTGGGCAATAATACTTGCTTGTTTTAGTCTTGCAACTTCCCCCTCACCCAAAGTTTTTGGACCAAGTCCATGCATAGAGTCGTGAGCGTGGCTCTGGAACATTAATTTCCATATTTTTTCCAGATAAGTTATCGGATACTGCTCAATTCCATGAATCCATGAAATTGCTGACAAAGGCTCTGCATATCTTAATATCTTGTTTTCTGCATGGCTGTTCTCAATCATTATTTCAGGGTGGATGGAAAATACATCCGTATGGATAGAACCTACCGGGCCGTCTCTCATAGGTCCTTTTACTAAGTTTAAATCTTCTCTGTCTTTTAAGACATCTTTTAGTTCATTTATATAATCAGAGAGGGTGCTATGAATAATTTCAATTTCATCACCACACTGCAACTGAATTTCCTTAATAATTTCCGGTGTTAATGGATGGGGCTCCGTGAAATCTGTTCCTTCAAACATTAATACTACTTCCGGAGCTGCAGTACCTTCCACGGTTTTTAGTGCCCGTTCTACACCCATTTTAATATTCTCTTTATGAAAAGAGGTTTCCGGATCTAGTATATCGTAAAACCATTGGTACCCTTCCGGATCGGCTGTATGAAATACCTTTCCAAAATCACCCCATTGATACTGCCAGTTCTTATCCCACGCATCTTTGTCATATACAATAGGAATATGTCCGGCAAAAAAGAAATTCCATCTTGCCTCCTTACCAAGTCTTGAGGCCAGTGCTTTGGTTCCATCAGGAGACTCCCATATAAATTCATGATATTTGGACTTACATGGATCCATATATTTATAAAAAAGAATGGTGTCTATTCCAAAGTTGGCATAGATTTGAGGCAATTGACCAATCTGTCCAAATGAAAATACATTATATCCACATTTTAGAACATCTCCATATTCCATTGATTTTCTCATACCATATAAAATATTTCTAACAACGGATTCTCCTTGAATTGGTGCACAATCGGCAAGGGTAAACCATGGTCCAAGTTCTAAACGTCCTGCTTTCCCTAGTGCTACAATTTCCTCTTTCTTTTCTGGTCTTATCTCCAGATAATCTTCGATCAGTGTCAATTGACCATCGAAAAGAAAGGAGCGATACTCTGGCTTTTCTTTCATTATCTCCAATAGATGATCAATACAATCTACCAGACGCATCCTTGTTCTTTCAAACTCCCATCGGAATTCCCGATCCCAATGGGTATATGTTACAAAATGAATTTTACGCTTCTTCATAGATATGTCCTCATATTTAAAATTTTGCCTACAAGTATCTTTCGTTCATCCTGCTACCTTATAATATTTCCATTAAGTAGTTATATTGCTGGATTCATATACAGGCTACTGCCAGAATGATTACCCCTTTAGTGCAGCACCTACAAGGGATTCTTTAATTTTATTCGAGAAAATAAGGGATAAAATTATTACAGGTAATATTGTTATAAGGGATAATCCCATAATTGCATTGGTATCGATATTAGGACTTGCAGCTATATTATAAAGAGCAACGTTAATAGTCCACAATTTCGTTGAATTGGCAGCAAAATTCAGCCAGAAAAATTCGTTCCATGCACCTAATATGACATTCAAGCCCACTACAGCTGTAATGGATTTAGATAGTGGCATTACAAGCCTGCTATAAATATACATTTCAGTTGCTCCATCTACTTTTGCAGCATCCAAAAGGTCTTGAGGAAGTCTGTCAAAAAAACCTTTAAATAATATAATAAAGGTTGCAGCCGGATACAGATAAGGAAGTAACATTACGCCGTAATTATTTTTAGCTCCTATTTTAGCCAAAGAAATGCCCAGCCCATAAGCAGTAAAGTATTAAAAACAAATGCAAAGAAGCTGTACTGGGAAACAATTGGTATGTCCTTAAACATATAGGAAGGTATCTTTGCATAATATTTAAAATTTTTCAGCCACAGTAACGTGTTTTCAGTAACTGCAGTTCCTTTAAAATCGCCGTGCAATCCTCTGTCATAACTTTCATCCAAAAGTTCTGTCATAATGATATTATTTAAGTCATTTTTCCCAAGAAGTTCTGTTTTGAATTCTTTGTCTATTCCGGAAACATTGTATTGATATCCTATTGCATCTGCAGATTTCTTATATTTTTCATCATAGAATAGTCGTTGCCGGTCCATAACAGAAACATTTTTATAAACCCCATAGTCCTGTTCCAGTCTTAGCTGGGTTGCATGGGCTCTTTGATAAAATATATTTTTATCACCCATTGTGCCAATTAACTTAATTTCTCCCAGGGATTCCTTATTAAGTTCAGATACTGTAACATACATAGTAAGTGCAGTGTCCTGAAGAATTTTATCTTTTAGAGTTTCACTATCTTCCCCTTCAAATTTAGAATAATCCAAAATGATGGTGACACTTTTGGCTGGTGTAGGAAGAAGTTTTGGTGGCATCTCATAAATGGATGTTGAATCCTTCATGGAATAACTTGCTAAAAATAGCAATGGAAAAACCATAAGACATGTTGTAACAGCAATAATTAATCTGACAACCATCTTATATATTGATATTTTTTTTAGATACTTCATAGTATTACACCTCACTCTCTTTCTGAATTATTCATTTTCAACTGTATCATGGTTATAATAAATACAACCAATCCAAGAGTAGCTGCAGCTGACATAGCTCCTCCATATTCAATTCTTCCGTCTGTAATCTGATCAAAGATATAGAGAGTGATTGAAGTAGAAGCCCCGTTAGGACCCCCTCTGGTTAGCTGATAAGGAAGATCAAGTATCTGACTTTGGCTAATAATTGCGATAATTAATTGTAGTAAAATAAGAAATTTTATATTAGGTAAAGTTATGTAGAATATCTTTTTTAAACCAGAGCACCCATCAATTTGTGCCGCCTCATAAATGTCATTGGAGATTCCAAGAATTGCAGATAAATATAACATAACTGAAAATCCACCACTAATAATAAAGGTAAATATGATACTGAATTTAGTAAGAGATGGATTTCCAAGCCAGGTCTGGGTAGGCACACCCAAAAAAGTCATAAACTGGTTTGCCAAACCAAAATTTGCTGGGTTCCAAATCCATTTCCATATAATTACCAATATGGATAAAGGAATAAATCCTGGCATTAAATATATAGTAGCTAATAAGCCTCTGCCCTTTTTTATCTCACTAAGACAAATAGCATGCAGTATAGGAAGTGGAAAAATAATTAGGAGGTACAAGCCTACAAATATAAAAGTATTCTTCCATGCCCCCCAGAACTCAGGATTAGCAAACAAGCGGATATAATTTTCAAATCCTACAAATTCTCCCGGAGGTTTTGTTATATCATAATCATGTAGGGAGATTTTTAAGGTCTGAAACATAAAGTAATATCTGAAAATAAATGCACCTAATAGTCCTGGCAGAGCAAAAATCCATGGTACCACTGCTTTTTTTACCTTTAAACTTTTGCTGATATGCATAATAACCTCTTTTCTGCACATTCCATCTGATATTGAATATGCGTTAATCAGTAATAAAATTAATTTTATTTATCCCTCTATTGCAAACAAGGAGACATTTTTCTTTTCAAATGCCTCCTTGTTTATTTCAAAACACAAAATCTAATGTACTATCATCTTTATTGTTTGCTTGCTAAAACAGATTCATTGAATTTATCAGCTGCTTCTTTTTGAGCAAGATCCTGTTGTTCCTGGAATACCTTTGTAATATCAACGGAAGGATCCTGGGTTGTACTCTGAACTGCTCTATCAATTAGCATTTAAATACTCTAAGAACTGAGTTTTTTCTTCTTTACTGTTAACAAAAGAAATCCATTTCCATGCGGCGTCAGCTTTTTCTTTACTAATGCCTTCTGTAATAAATGTAACTGAACCACCCATTTGAGTTATTTGCTCTCCACTTGGTCCAATCGGAAGAGGAGCATATCCTACATTCTTAGGATCCATTCCTTTATTTGCATATCCTACCACAGAATCACTACCGCTAATTGTCATAGCAGCATGACCAGCTGCAAATTCTGTCTGCATAGCATCATATCCTAAAGTAACATCTGGTTGTATTACTTTTGCATCGATAAGTTCTCTATAATACTCAGCTGCTTTTATAACTGCTGGATCAGTAAAGGTAAGTTTTAATGTACCGTCTGGATTCTGTGCTGTTAAGTCGCCGCCTGCCTGCCATACAAAGTATTCGAACCACCACTCTGTCCATTCAGAAATCAATAAGTTCATACCCCACTGGTTTTCTTCGGGTTTTGTCAGCTTCTTAGCAGTTTCAAGAAGTTCATCCCATGTTTTAGGAGGAGTCAGTCCTTCTTTCGCAAAAATTTCTTTATTATAAGTTAATACCATTACATAAGAATCACTTGGGACACCATAATAGTTGTCACCAATTTTAAAATTATCAAACATATCCATATTTAAATTAGCTTTATCATCCCATGCATCAAAATATTCATTCAATGGGGCGCATACTCCTGCATAAATATAGCTTGAGATCTGAGGCATTCCTACCCCAAGAAAATCAGGTGCATTTCCTGCAGCATAAGATGTCATATAGTCCATATTCTCTGTTGTCATAATCTTATTAAGCTTAATATAAGGATATTTTTCAGTAAATCTTTGTTCCTGTGCTAAATTAAATTCTCCCTGGGAACCTTCCGTAACCCACATAGTAAGTGTGACTTCTTCTGGTGTTGCTTCCGTTTGCGCTTCTGTGGGAGCAGCAGTTGTTTGTGCTGCCGTGGTTGCAGTATCAACCGATACATCCTTATCGGTATCTTTGCCGGAACACCCAACAAACATAGTTACGGTCATTATTGTGACCATAGCAATACTCATGATTCTTTTAAACTTCATACATAAACCCTCCTCTATTTTTTGAATAGCAATCCTGTTAGTGCACTCCTGCTATTTACAAGTAAATTATATGTTTATTTTTGGAGACAGTAAAGAACATAGATTATACAAAACGCCCTTTAAATTTACTTTCTTACAATCAGACATTTCTTTTTAATGAATAGACTTTAAAATAAGACTAATTTATAGTATACTTTTTACAAGGAATATTTTTCTACTTTTCGTCGGTCAATGCTTAACAGTTATTTTGTACCTGAATTTACGAATATGAATCAATGGGGATGATAATTAATGAAGGATTATATAGTCGTATTGCATAATTTAGTTAACAGATTTGTTAATATATTACTGAAAAATATTAGACGATTTGATATTTTTAAACGGCTTATTATTTCATTTCTTCTTGTAATAATATTACCTAATTCTATAATTGGCATTGTTTCATTAACTAAATTTTCTAAAGAAATGGACAATACCATTTCTGATTTTTCTTATCGAACATTGTATTCTTAGAACAGGAATTATATGATATTTATAAAAGTAAAATTGGTAACAGATTGTATTCTGCTCCTGCATCCTCAACTTATTCTGATATTGTGAATATAGAAATAGTTAGTAAGCAGAATGAATACGTTCAAATTAATTACCAAAACAATCCTGTTGGGGGAAGCATCACTAATTTAGATAGTTTTCGTACTGCCTATTACTACAACCGGGCATTAAATGCACCTAATTCACTTTTTTGGTGGGATACAACGGACGAGCATTCTACTTACATTGTTAATCAATACCCTTCTGTAAATTTAGGAAACTATATTACTGTATTAAAAGCATTTCCTGATATTGTAACCGGAGAAATACTTGGTGTTATTGTTATTAACATATCTGTTCCATTGGAAGACATTTTT
>JAQSYR010000211.1 GCA_029256035.1 Anaerocolumna sp.
GGATATCCATCCTGTTATGTATTAGAGGAAGGTGATTACCATATCTATGTGGGAAATAGTGTGCGAAATGCAGTGAAGATAAAAATTGCAGATCAGGAAGCTTACTCTGTAGAAAAGACAGTAGTAACCCAGGCGTTAGAGGAAGCCATGGCACCAACAGTAAACTATACAAGATTAAAGCCAGGGGCACCAAAAGAAGATGGAACCTATGAAATTACTTATGTAGCAGTACCAACTCAAAAGATATCCCTAAAGGAGCGCATCCAACATAATCTTCCTAAAACAATAGAGCAGACGGGAAATCAGGGAATTAAGCTAAAAGATGTATTTGAAAAAAAGGCATCCTTAGAACAATTTATTGCCCAGCTTACCATAGAAGAACTTGCAGCTATAGTCAGAGGAGAAGGCATGAGCAGTCCAAAAGTAACCCCTGGAACTGCATCAGCCTTTGGAGGAGTCGGAGACAGTTTATTTGATTATGGAATTCCTGTTGCCTGTGCAGCAGATGGCCCTTCTGGTATACGAATGGATAGTGGGTTAAAAGCAACCCAGCTTCCTAATGGAACCTTACTTGCAGCAACCTGGAATAAAGAATTAGTAGAAGAGTTGTACCTAATGGAAGGGAAAGAATTGGTTCGAAATCAGATTGATACCCTGTTAGGACCTGGAATGAATATTCATAGAAGTCCACTTAATGGACGTAATTTTGAATATTTTTCGGAAGATCCTCTCATTACTGGTGTCTTCGCAGCAGCAGTCGTACGTGGAATTATGTCAGGAGGATCCAATGCAACGCTGAAACATTTTGCATGTAACAATCAGGAAAAAGATCGCTCCAAAGTGGATGCAGTTGTTTCAGAGCGAGCACTTCGAGAGATTTATCTAAAAGGTTTTGAAATAGCTGTAAAAAAGGGCAATGCTAATTCAGTTATGACATCCTACAACCCAATTAATGGTCACTGGGCAGCCTCTAATTATGATTTAAATACCACAATCCTTCGTAATGAGTGGGGTTTTAAAGGAATAGTAATGACTGACTGGTGGGCAATGATGAATGATGTAACAGAGGGAGGCACTCCGGATCATAAATATACAAACTTTATGGTAAGGGCACAGAATGATTTGTATATGGTTGTAAATAATAATGGTGCTGACATTAATTCCAGTAATGATAATACATTGGAATCTTTAATAAATGAGTCACTTACCATAGGAGAATTACAGCGCAGTGCCATGAATATCTGTGAATTTTTAATGAGCGCACCGGTATTCTTTAGAAAACAGGTGAAAGTAAATGCCATTAAAACATTTAAAGCCATGGAATTAGCAACTGCTGAAAGTCTTGTAGAGTTATCTGGTAATACTAAGGTAAAGCCGGAAATTAAATCCCTTACCTTCTTAAAGGCATTATCAACAGGAAAATATCTGATAACGGCCAAGGTTATGTCACCAGGCAATAATCTGGCCCAGACAACTTGTAACTTTATTCTCGATCATGAGTTAATGACTACCATCCAAATCAATGGAACAGAAGGAAAATGGTTAGAGAGAAAGTTAGTGATTATTGAGTTAGAGGAAGGTATTCACCAGCTAAAGCTTGATTTTATAAAACCGGGAATGCAAATTGAGTGGATATTATTTGAACTAATGACTGGTAAATAAGTATCTAAATATATTATCTGATAAAAGGTAAACCTATCTAAACTACACGAAAGAATAGTGTTTTAGATCCGGTTACCTTTTATTTTTAACCTTGTCACATAGAGTAAGTTATGTTACTTTAATTAATAATAAGAAATTTTCTATACTGGAGGAATAATATGAAACTAATGATTGCATCTGATATCCATGGTTCTGCTTATTATTGTGAGAAAATGATCCAAGCGTATAAGGAAGAGAAAGCAGACAAATTGCTTCTTTTAGGGGATCTATTGTACCATGGTCCAAGAAATGATTTGCCTAGAGATTATAATCCGAAACAGGTAATTACAATGCTTAATAATATATCCGCTGAAATATTGTGTGTGAAAGGGAACTGTGAATCGGAAGTTGATCAGATGGTGTTAGAATTCCCAGTTTTGGCTGAATATTGTATCTTATATTTAAATAATCGAATGATATTTGCTACCCATGGACATAAATTTGGTGAAGCAAATCCTCCACATTTAAAAAAGGGGGACATTCTCCTGAATGGACATACCCATGTTCCAAAGTATGAAGTCTATGAAAACTATATCTATATGAATCCAGGATCTGTTTCCATACCGAAGGAAGGCAGCCCCTATGGGTATATGATTGTGGAAGATATGAAATTTAGGTGGAAAGATTTTGAAGGTAATTGTTATAAAGAAGTAACCTTATAGTAAAGTGGTGGTTTTAAAACAAAAAGGTAACGTTAAAGTAATATAGTAACTAAAATACTATAAGCAGTTTCAGAATAAAGATGTATGAATATGGTAAAAAAACATAAAAAGCTAAAAATGCGTGACATTAAATTTGTCATGCATTTTTAGCTTTTTTATAGGGGAATATAATTATATCATTTGCTTATATAAATAATAAGAAATATTCAATAGTTAATTTGTATAAAAAATAATTAAGATTTTATTAAATTTGTATAAAAAAATGACATAGACAATTGCAGAGAACGGGTATATTATTGTGTATCGTATTAGCAATAATTATTTAAAGGAGGTGGGAAAATTGGAAGAGTTTGCCGCTGAACTCATGTCACAGCTGGAAAGCAAAGTATCCTTTGTCGTACCTGTATTTGGAGGTATTCCTATTGCAACATCAGTTGTTATTACCTGGGGAATCATGCTGGTTTTGGT
>JAQSYR010000212.1 GCA_029256035.1 Anaerocolumna sp.
CAGCAAGTTCAGATAAAGCTGCAACAATGGTTGTTTTACCCGTTCCGCCTTTTCCACTTAACACAACTAAGTCCACCCAAATACCTCCTTTATATTTTTTCCTATTTCTGATATATATTTTGACTGCTGTTTGTCCCCGCATAACATAATTCCATTAGAATATAAAATGGCAGCATCTTTGCTATAAGGAATTACACCAAGCAAAGGAATATTGTCCTGTTTACAAAAAGACGTTATCCTATTTTCCATTCCATCATCTTTATTAATGACAACACCATAGGGTATTTCATATTGTTTTACCAGTTCAATGGCTAGCTTCAAATCATGGAGGCTAAATTCAGAAGGTTCTGTAACTAAGATTGCTGCATCAGCATAGCGCAATGCAGTTACAACATTACAGGAGGTTCCTGGGGGACAGTCAATGATATGCCTCTCTGGCGGCAATCCTCCCAATAAAGACTTTATTACTGGAACTGCCATTGGTTCTCCAACATCTAATATTCCACGTTCACAACGAATTCCCTTACTATATCCTTTTTCAATTTTTCCAATAACTCGCTTACCGTAGGTAATAGCATCATATTTACATACCAGTTTACATGCCCCACAACCATGACATAATTTTTCAAATACAACTATTTCCTGACCAGCCTTAGCCAAGGCATTAAATTGGCATATTTTTGTACAAGCTCCACAAAGACTGCATTTTTGCTGATCAATTTCTGGTACTTCTACGTAAACCTCTTCCCGTTTATCTATGGCAGGATTTAGAAATATAAAACCATTTGGCTCTTCTACATCACAGTCTACATATGAAATTCCAAGGATAAATGCAAGATTCGTTGATACCGTAGTTTTACCTGTGCCGCCTTTTCCACTCAGTACAGCAATATTCATCCTGTTTTTCCTCCCATCTATCTTCTTTAATGGTGCATACCATGATGGGCACGTCCTGCCGCCTTAATATTTTCTAACTGATTGTTTTGATACATTTCAATCGCCTGATGTACTGGCACCGAAGCACAACTATACGCGTCAATTCCAGCCTTTTCAATTAATTCGTATGCGTTTGGTCCAAGATTCCCTGTAATAAGTACATTTGCTCCCTCATCAATTACTTGATTTGCAGCAGCTATTCCTGCTCCTCCATTTGCATTTACGGCTTTATTGGTTACCACTTTGAATTCACTTGTTTCTGTATCAAATATCTGAAAATACTCACATCTTCCGAACCGTCTATCAAGAATACTTTCTTTTTCCTTACCCATTGCCGAAATTACTATCTTCATACAAGTACCTCACTTTCTTAACTTAAATTAATTTCCTATGACATAAAAAAAAGATAAGAGCTATAAAACTCCTATCTTTCCAATTTTTCTAACTATGTTATTACTACCTGAAGTTATAAGACTCTCATAGCTTTCAGAATGGCAGCCACAAGACGTTAATTATTGAGGTCACAATGATTCATAAATTCGCCAATTCGTTTAGAATCATAACTCCAACCGTATCAGCAAATCTATCTGGAGATGGGATGCGGACATAATTTTGTCCATAGATTTTCTTTATGGCAGGTGCATCATCGTCCGTTCCAGTATAAACACAAAGAATAGGTATTCCGTTCTTTCTTCCCTTCCTGACTTCCCTGGCAGTATCATCAACTCCAACACTGCCCGTATATTCCTTAGGAATCATAGTTAAATTATCAGATGCAATATACTGCATATCACTGGGATTACCATCAGAGAGCAGTATAAGCATCTTTTTATCAGCCAAATTATTTTCCATCCCATGTAAAGCCGTTCGGATTGCCAACCCATCCCGGTTAAATCCAGCTGCATAATAATTAAAGATATTATCATTCCCATTCTTCTCGAGATAATCACGATACCTGTGAAAAATGGTGTGGTTTCGCATATTACAGAAAGAATAAACTCTTACAGGAATGTTGCAGCGCGTAAGACTTTCCGCAATGATATAAGCTTCCTCTGCAATTGTTTCCTGGCGATACATCTGAGAGGCTGATGCATCAAGCATAATATCAACTGTAAAATTCACTGCCGTATCTGGAATTATCCTTCTAAATATCCTTGTTTCATTAAGATATAAGTTTTTCCATACCTTGTCTGCCAGAAGACTGCCCGCCTTCCCTCTAATCCATGATTCTTCCTGATGAAACAAAATGGCATTTTTAATTCTATTGGTAAGCTTTATTATATTTAAGTTGTTTCTTGTGGCGTTATAGTCATAGTAGATTTTATTTTGCTCTCTTTGTTTTATGGCTTCCTTTTGATAATAGACCTCATCTGTAGAATTGCCGTATTCTCCTCTTGTGAAATGAAGATGACATCCCTTATGGTTATCTGTACATAGAAGCTGTTCCAGTGTATTGGTCTCCTGTTCCGAAAGAAATGAGTTTCCAAAGTAATTATTTATATATTCTCTTTCATTTTTCTTCCTTCTCTCGAGATACTTCAGCAAATATAACTTAAATTCATTTTTAATTTTTTGTTCATCCTTAAGAAGCTTTCCAGTAGATTTTGCGTTCTCCTTCTTAAACCTCTTTAATATGGGATTACCCTGATGTCTGGAACCCCTGTCCCACCCAAAAAGACCTGGTTTTCTTAATTTTAACCTTATTCCGCTATCACTTTCATCCTTCGCTGTAGGATCGTAAGCAAAATACTCTTTTAATATTTGCTCCATTTTAAGAATGACCTGATCCGTGTTTAAAGAAGTATCAAAATTAAGGTCATTTACAAGAGTTTCCAAAGCACCCCCCGTTCTAACCTTCTGCCCTAAAACTTTTTTAAAGTGCTCATATTTTATTTGATCAAACAGCTCTATGGCATTGTTATCTGTTATCTGTTTTGCATAAGCTTCTCGTATATTTTTAAGAACCGGCCTATCTTTTTGTCCCTTCTCATAAATACTGTTTTCCAGCCCAATCCACATTAGATTCTGATAAAATCCACTGTTTTCATATCCTTTTAAATGTTTAAAAAATTGCTCAATCTTTGAATAATCATAATATTTATAAGCAGCCCCAAGGATATAATTCCAATAAAGATCGGCTTTACCACTATCATTCAATATATTTGTATCTGGTTGAAAGGAATAGTTTTCTGAAACACTCCATATGATATTTAATGCTCTCAGTAGTTCTTTACTTTCGTCGTCCATAATTAATCTGTAAAGATTTCACCTCTTTCCAGTTTATCCGGTATTCTAAGGCGAATAACATCCTTAACAAGTGTCTGTTCATAATTATCAAATGTTTTATTTGTAATACCCATATGAAGTGCTTTATTTGCTTCCAGTCCTTTATCCATAAGGTGAATCGAGGATATTAATCCTCTTAAATCAACGCCTTTCGTAGAAATTTCAGAGTTATCACTTTTCTTTTGCAAATCTTGAAATAGTCCGGCAAACTGTTCCAGATACTTCTTGTTTAGATTAGGAAATTCTCTTTGCAATAACTTTTGTAAATTTATAAAAGAGATACCTGGCATCTCAATTACCATAAATCGTGAAGTTAGGGCCTCATTTAATTCTCTTGTTCCAGCATAACCATAATTCATGGTAGCAATAAATCTTGTGGCACCGTCTAAAATAATCTTATCATACCCTGGCACATCAATCATTCTACGAAAATCCAAAGTTGCATGTAGCACTGCTAAAGATTCATTTTTTGCCATATTAATTTCATCTAGAATCCCAAATCCACCGTTTAGGGCACATTGGTAAATGGGACCTTGACGAAATACAACTTGTCCATTTTCAAAAGTATCTGTACCGATAAGAGAGGAGGAATCTGTATTGATATAAAATGAAATATTCCAGCTTGGTCTTCCAAATGCAGTTGCCAGATTTTCAGCAAGAACATTCTTACCGGTTGCTTTAGCACCTACAAGAAGCAG
>JAQSYR010000213.1 GCA_029256035.1 Anaerocolumna sp.
TCTTTACCAATAATAAATAAAATCTGCAGTTTGCTAACCTATTGGATTAGTTAACTGCAGATTTTTCAGTTTCTAAAGAGAATCCTTATCCTTTGCTTCGTATGCTATTAAAATAATATCTTTATTTGCTTTGCTACTGAATTCTATTTCTAAATTTGAAATTTCAGTTTCTTCAGTTGCTGTAATATCAGCAATTTTATAGTCGCTAAACATTTTATTATCCATTGAATACTCCTATTGGTTTGATTTCCAAGTCTGAATTACAATATTAGTTTGAATGTAATCTGTTAACAAAAGTCATTAGGTCATCTCGTGAAGTGAATTCACTGGGATTATTTGTTACATATTCTCTCATGTCAGAATCTAAAGAGGAAAGAAAATCATTTTCATCCTGCAGAGTATCAAATACTCCATACAAGATGGGAGTAACTGGCATTGCTGATGGTAATTGAACTGGATCTATAATAATCACCTCCATTAAGAAATCGTAGATATCATTATTATCTATCATAGAGGTTATAATATACACAAATTAAATCATTTAAAAATATTATCAAAAAAGACTGTATGGCGAGAGAACAATTACAAAGTCTAACAGAGCAGATGTACTATATATTGCTAGCATTACTTGAACCCGTTTGTGGAGTAGAGATATCTCATAAAGCAATGGAGATATCAGAAAATCGCATACAGATAGGTCCGGGTACACTTTACGCATTATTAGGCAAGTTTGAGAAGGAACTTATTATTCAAGAAGTGAAAACTGTAGGACGTAAACGATATTATCAGATTACAGAGAAAGGTTATAAGATTCTATTAGAAGAATACAGACGACTGCAACATTTAGTTAGAGAAGGTAAACCATTCTTAGATCAGGGGGGTATAAAAATTGAAGAAAAGGATTTGGAACAATTTTGAGATATATGAGGCGGATGCACTGGCAGAGTACCTTGAAACTATGGCAGAGGCTGGATGGATGCTAGAATCCATAAAAAGGACACTGGTTTTTAAAAGGATCGAACCACAAAAAATTAAATTTACAGTAGATATAATGGAAAACGCATCCGTCTTTGATTCATTTTACGATAAGAAGACAATGGAATACAGAGGTTTTTGTACGGATACAGGATGGGAGCATCTTAGTACCAACGGTATTTTTCATATATTCTATAGTAAAGATGAAAATGTAATTCCAATTCATACCGACCAGGAAGTACAATTTCATGTGATATCAAAGAATATGCTAGGTAAAACCATTCCAAGAATAAAACTGTAATACCAAAACGCAACATAAAATATATTAAAATTCGAAGTTTAATAATTAACCTAATTATGGTTATGATATTAATTGCTGCAGCGTTATTTTTACTAGAAGAAGTTGTAAGGAAACCCACTGTTGCACGTATTATTTTACCACTCATTCTTATGAGTATAGTTACTTTTATTGTTATAATAAAGGTTTTAACTGTACTACAAGAAAAGTATTCTTTTTCCAGGAATGTCAACCGCAGTATTTATATAGTAACTGGGATTGTATTAACAGCTGTAACAATGTTTGTAGTAATGTCTAGTGTATTTTCTGGCATTTGGCATAATAGCAGGGTAGATAATAGAAGTACAAGTAAGATTAAACCTAAAATAACTTCTGAGGATTTGGGATATATAAGTAAGAATGACAAAGATTGGGACTATGCAGAGAGCATTATCGCAAGTAGTGAAACCTATCTGGAAATACCAACTTCAAGGGATACCCCATATTCACTGGATTATGAATTCTTCCAATGTAAGTTCCAGTTTGGTATTAATAAATTCATCCAGGAGAAGAAAGAGCAGTTGCAGCAAATGAATTATATTTTAAAAGAAGAAATTGAATATGTTAAGAAAGAAGTAGATGTTATTTACTTATATTCAGCCCAATATGACAATTTCTATAATAGTTATATTATTGTTAAGGATAGAAAAGTTTTATTTTTGGAAGTTACTAACATTTTAGATAAGGATCAATTAGCTATAGTAATTTCTAATTTCTTTGGTAATAATGAAGTATAATAAATAGAAAAACACGTTTTCACCTAAAATGCTTCGAAAATTTTCAGAGCATCTTCATTCTTGCGATACAGGTGCTCTGGATGCCATTGAACACCTAAAAAGAAAGATTTATCGGGATGATATACTGCCTCGATTAAAGAGTCTGGAGATACCGCTGCGATTTCTAATGTTGGAGCCAAATCTTTTATAGCCTGATGATGAAAACTATTGACCGGCATATATTCCTTTTCAACAATATTACATAATAAAGAATCCTTTTCAACAATTACGTTATGGGATAAAACAGCATTCCCGGATTTTTGATAATGCGCCAGCTGGACAGAGGAATCTAATTGGGTCGGAATATCCTGATATAAGGTACCCCCAAGAAAAACATTTAAAATTTGTATACCTCGGCATATTCCAAGAATGGGTTTATCACCTTCCATTGCAATGGAAAATAAATCTTCTTCCATCAAATCACGTTCCGGCTGGATAATTCCGCACTGCTGTATGGTTTCTTCTCCAAAGCGAAATGGACTAATATCAGATCCTCCAGTAAATAAAAAACCATCACACATATCTGCAACAGCTGCTAAGTCTTCTTTTTTTGCTCGTAAAGGAAGAACAATTGGAATACCTCCTGCAGCACGAATGGCATTCATGTAATTTGGACCAATCCAGATACGGTCTCTTTCTGAATCATATTGTGGTGTCATGCCAATAATCGGTTTTTTCATATTAACTCCCTCTTTCTATTTTTTTCTATACTATATGAAATGTAAAAAAGTTTGTTCGTAATGATCAAAGGATGCAATTGTGACCTGTGATACAACATTACGAAAGGATAGAGAAATAGTAAGATTTATATTCATATTATAGCATGATAGAATAATATTTTCCAGATGTCATGAATAGAAATATCACACTTGAAATACGAAATTAACAGGGAATAACTAAGATATGAAATCTCATTTACAGAGTAATAATACTGTCAAAAAGGAACATAATACACATAGGAATTAACTTGTCAATACATGCTGTAGTCTGCTATAATAGTTAACAGTTGGATTATATTGGACGAAGCCGGAGGAAACTTATGTTTAAAAAATTTTATCCCAAAGAATGTGCAGAGTCATCCTATGATATAAATTACAAAAGATTATATGCAAGAGGATATCGAGGAATCCTGTTTGATATTGATAATACTTTAGTAAAGCATGATGCTCCAGCAGATGCCAGAGCTATTAAGTTAATCAATGAATTAAAGCAAATGGGCTTTCAGATTTGTCTGATATCCAATAATGGAGAAGAACGTGTAAAATTATTTAATAAAGAAGTACAGTTAAAGTATATCTTTGATGCTGGAAAACCTATGGTAAAGAATTACAAGAAGGCAATGAACCTAATGGGAACGAATACATCCAATACTATATTTGTAGGTGATCAGCTGTTTACGGATATCTACGGCGCTAATCGGGCAGGTATCAGAAGTTATTTTGTAAAGCCATTAGGACCGGAAATTGAAATCCAGATTAAAATAAAACGTAAACTTGAAAAAATAGTAATTTACTTCTATAATAAACAGAACCGAAGAACTAAAATATAAGAATAAGTAAATATAAAACTTTCTTGATAAACCGGAGATAATTAAATGAGTGGAAAATCTAATATCATATTAATTGGATTTATGGGCAGCGGGAAAACCAGCGTTGGTAAATTCCTGGCGAATAAATTAGGGCATGATTTCAAAGATACTGACAAGATGATTGAAGAAGAGCAAAAGTGTACAGTACAAAGCATATTTGCTACTAAGGGTGAAAAATATTTTCGCCATTTAGAAACAGAAACCATAAAAAATCTTAATGATAAATTAAATAATACCATTCTTTCGACTGGAGGGGGACTTCCCATAACAGAAGGAAATGGTGTACTACTAAGACAATTAGGACAGGTTATATTCCTTCGAGCGAAAAAAGATACTATAAGAAAACGGCTTGCTGGTGATAATACCAGGCCATTACTTGCTGGAAGTGACCAGGAGGAAAAGATGGAGGTCTTATTAAATCAGCGTACTCCGGTTTATGAGACTGTAGCTCATAGAATTATTGATACAGACAACAAATCTTTGGATGAAATAGCAAAAGAAATTATGGAGAATAGGAGCCAATATGAAATTACTTGTGATTAATGGTCCAAATATTAATTTTCTTGGAATTAGGGACACTTCTGTTTATGGGAAACAGGATTATAATTATCTGATGAGTATCATAAAGGAAAAGGCAGAAAGAGAAAACATCGCAATTGATACTTATCAAAGCAATAACGAAGGTGAAATAATTAATCGTATCCAACAAGCCTATTATGATGGAACACAGGGCATTATTATTAATCCAGGAGCTTATACTCATTATAGTTATGCCATAAGAGATGCGTTAGAAACTATGGATATGCCTAAAATCGAGGTCCATATTTCCAATGTACATAAGAGAGAGGAGTTTCGACATGTGTCCGTAACTGCTCCCGTATGTTCTGGCCAAATAGTTGGCCTTGGTTTACAGGGATATCTTTTGGCTATAGATGCAATTAAAAATATATTAAGTTAATAATCCAGGGTTATAATTAACGAATCCCATATGTTTCTTTTGAATAAATAGACAATAGTAAGTATAGGATTTGGATGAAATATTTGAAATTTATATCTAAGTGAAGTAAAAAATAGTTGAAAAAATATGTCGGATAAGATAAACTATAGAATAGTTAATTTAAGGAGGAATATCTAAATGGTATCAGCAGGCGATTTTAGAA
>JAQSYR010000214.1 GCA_029256035.1 Anaerocolumna sp.
AGGAATTTTTTTGTTTCTCCATATTGTGGGGAGAAGTTCCTGCATGTGCAAAGATAAAATTCTTTGTATCTATAATATCAGGTAACTGGTTAATCCACTTTAATTCATTTTCAAATTTCTTCTTTAGTATTTCTTTTATCTGCATCATATCTGAATTTTCATCTAATGTTATAGATAATTCCCTGCACATTTCATTTAATAATGAATTTTTACGAATTAATAAATACATAAGTAGCTCTTTATTTCTCTCTTCACTATAAACAGCCTTAGCAATTGCATCACAATTTCCGCAGACTGGATAAACGGTATTGGTTTTACAAAGATTCATAATATAGCCCAGGGTTTCAAGGCTTTTCGTACCCTTTTCTACCATATCTCCATTTAATATTAATACATCATCGGTATGAAAGTGAATCTTAGATAATAACCCTTTTAAGCTGTCAATATCTCCGTGAATATCACTAATAACAATTATCCTCTTCTTATCTTCTATATGAATACGCTGTACCTTAGCCTGCATGATTACCTCCAGTTACACAATTCGGATTTTCTCCATTAAGCTTACCCTGTTAAATGGAAGCAAAATTAGCATTTCGGTAACTTACCAGTGGCATAATTCCACATAGTATTTTTGTATCTACCTTCTCTTTGATTTCCTTGATCCGCATAACATCTTCATCTGAAAAAATTGGCTGGGTAAGAAAATATTTTGCACCGGCAGCTATTTTTTTCTCCATTCTTTCTACTACTTTATCAATGCTGCCTCTTCCATAGTTTAGGGCTCCCCCAAAATAAATAGGTTCCTCACTAAAGTGCTCTTTATTCATCTCCTGAACAAATTCCATAAGCTGTATGGAATTATAATCAAAAACACCAGTGGTAGACTGACGATTTTCAACTGGTATTGGGTCTCCAGTTACGATTAAAACATTTCTTATGTCATTAAGATAAGCACCTAACAATCCCGAACGCATAGCTATCATATTCTTATCTCTGCAGGCAACATGAGGCATAACTTCTAGTCCAGTATCTTTAGCAATTTTTATACTCATTAAAATAGAATCCACCCTGCTTCTTCCCATAGGCGAATCTGCGATTGTAATAATATCTACAACACCGGAAGATTTTAATTTATAGGCGCAATCCATAATCTTATCATCCGAAGCATCAAAAGGAGGATCTAATTCCACCGCAACCACTTTTTTGTTACTTTGAAATAATTCATAAAATTGGTTCTTACGTACTTCCTTGCTTTTACTTTCTTTATGAATATAGTTACTACGGTTCTCTCTGTTTATTATATTAGTATTGATACGGGAGGACACATTACTTATATAGCTGGGGGTTGTCCCGCAGCATCCACCAATAATATCAACACCTAAAGTACCAATGCGGTACATATTTTCGCTAAAATACCCTTCGTTGTCCATGAAAATCATTCGATTTTGAAGCTGTTCCGGATAGCCAGCATTTGGAGCAACTACTATGTATTTATTTTCAGGGAAGCTGATGCGTTTTAACATCTGGTACATATGACCGGAACCAATACCACAGTTAAAACCACCTGCCTGAATTCCATCTGTGGATGCTATCTCTTCTAATAAATTAACAGCACTGATTCCACTTGCACTATAACCGTTTTTATTTAAGCTAAAATTAGTTATTATAAATAAATCTGGCGATTTCTCATGAAGATAAGGGATCAGTTTACGAATATATCGAAAATCAGAAAAAGTTTCAAACAATATGACTTCAGGTTCTTCTTGTAAAAATACATCACATATAAATTTATATTCCTCTAAAATTTCATCTTCTGTTCGTGTACCATTTTCAGCAATCGGTCCAATATCACAAGCGATATAAATCTTCTCCTTGGATTCCTGAGCCGCTTTCCTGGCAATTTCATAAGCCATGGTAATCAGTTCTCTTTGTTTTTCTTCCGTCACGCCAAGAATTTGTCTGTTTGCTGCAAATGTATTAGTACGAATCAATTTTGCACCGGCATTGATATATTGTCTGTGAATCTCAAGTATGGTTTCTGGCTCGTCTAGATTAGCAAACTCTGAAATCGCATTTTCATTATTGGTTATTCTGGAATAATAGGTGCCCATGGCGCCATCCATGATTAATTTATGTTGTTCTAAGTATTTATTTATGTTCATTATGGTGCCTCCTTTAGGCTGATATATATTCAATAAATAGTTCTATGATTCCTCCGCAAACCATTCCTTCCTCTTCAGCGTTGATGCCTGTCATATCACTAACAACTAATCTGCATTCCTTTTGTCTTATGCAGTTAAGGGCTTCCTGGCGAATATCTGACTCCACACAACCACCGCCGATAGTACCAATCATTGTTCCATCTGCTAAAACAATCATCTTGGTGCCAACTTCTCTTGGTGCAGATCCCTTTCTTGATACAATGGTTACTAAAGCCCTGGGTAAGTCCCATGACGAATCATTGCTAAGGCATGAAATTATCTCTTCTGTATAACCATCACTGGTCTTATTCTTATTTTTAATTTCTATTATTTGTGCCATAATAGCTACTGCAATTTCAGCAGGTGTTTCAGCACCAATTTTTAAACCGATAGGGGTATATACCTGTTCTAATTTTTCTCTGGCAATTCCCAATGTAATCAAGTATTCCAATACTTTTTTCACTCGGACTTTACTACCTATCATACCGATATAGGAATTTTCCTTCTCGATAATATGTTCCAGACATACCTGGTCATATCGATGCCCTCTCGTTACAATAATAAAAAAAGTTCCTGTATCACCCTTTATATTAGTTAGGACCTCAACAAATGGCTCACAGATAACTTTGTCTGCCCCTTCTTTTCTTGCATTATCTGCAAAAAAAGGACGATCATCAATTACAGTAACATAAAGATTCAGCATACGGCATATTCTGATTAATGACATGGAAATATGACCTGCTCCACATATAACAACCTTATAATTTTGCTGAATAAATTCATAAAAAACCATTTGATTGTTAATAGTTAATGTCTGGCTTTTTTTCTGCAACGGAATGTGGTTTAAGATAGGTTCCCAATCTACTTTATCATTTGATTTATAAATTTCGATTCCGTCGGATAACAGCAAATGTTCCCCAGCATGAATTCCATTTA
>JAQSYR010000215.1 GCA_029256035.1 Anaerocolumna sp.
TAAATAATAATTCCTAAGGCTACAATAACTAAAACAGCTGATAAAAGCTGTGAAACTGCAAATGGTGTCCCCCATAAAAATAGTTGATCAGTACGAAGTCCTTCAATCCATACTCTTCCTAGTCCATAACCTACTAGGTAGAAAAGAAATACCTCACCGTTAAATTTTTTATGTTTTGAATAGATAATTAATAAAGTCAGTACACATAAATTCCATACTGATTCATATAAAAATGTTGGATGGACCTGAATATAGGATAAACCATCTACTGTTACCACTTTTTCACGTATTTCAATAATTCTTTGTAATGCATCAGGTTTACCTGCATATCTGGCAGTTAAGTTTTCAATAGAAGTAGTGTAATCACTGCTTACATCCCTAAGGTCTAACTGCATTGCAAACAATCCGTTGGTATACTTGCCAAAAGCCTCTCGATTAAAGAAATTTCCCCATCTTCCGATACTCTGTCCTAAGATTAATCCTAAAGAGCCGGTATCTGCCAATAATCCAAAGGACATCTTCTTTATTTTAGAATAAACGAATGCTGTAATAACAGCGGCAATAACGCCTCCGTAGATTGCCAATCCTCCGTTTCTGGTATTAAAGATCTCCAATAAATTATTCTTATATAGATCCCAGTCAAAAATCACATAATATAGCCTAGCTCCAATGACAGATATGATTATGGCATATAATGCAAAGTCCAGATATAAATCAGGATTTTGCCCGGTTCGCTTTGCCTGCCATTGAGCTATTAAATACCCTGCAATCATTCCACATGCTATAATCATACCATAATAAGCTATTTCAAAACCAAAAACATTAATGGATGAGCCAATATCCGCCAGATCAATTCCTAGATTAGGAAACTTAATGCTAGTACCTGCACTTATTGCCATATCTATTCCCCCGCTTTCCTAAACATTAAATCGGAATAAAACTACATCGCCATCTTGAACTACATATTCTTTACCTTCTGAACGCACAAGCCCCTTATCTTTTGCTGCATTATAACTTCCGCATTCAATTAGATTATCATAATTCACAATTTCTGCACGAATAAATCCTCTTTCAAAATCAGAATGAATTTTACCAGCTGCCTGAGGCGCCTTGGTTCCTTTTGTTATGGTCCATGCTTTTGTTTCTTTTGGACCAGCTGTTAGGTAACTGATTAATCCAAGAATACTATAACTTGCAGAAATTAATTTTTCCAAACCAGATTCACTTAATCCCATATCTTCTAAAAACATTTTCTTTTCATCTTCTTCAAGTTCTGCAATCTCCTGCTCAATCTGAGCACAAATTACAAACACTTCGGAATGTTCATTTTTTGCAAACTCACGAACCTGCTTTACATAATCGTTGGTTGCACCATCATCTGCAAGATCATCCTCTTTCACATTTGCAGCGTAGATAACTGGTTTGTAGGTAAGAAGATTATATCCATTCAGTAACCCTTTTTCTTCTTCATCGTCAGTAGTAAAGCTCTTTGCCATATATCCATTTTCTAAATGTGATTTTAGTCTTTCTAATAATTCTAATTCCTTTGCAAGAGCTTTATCATTTTTTGCACCCTTTGAAGTTCTTGCAATTCTTCGCTCTAACATCTCCATGTCAGAGAATATTAATTCAAGATTAATGGTTTCAATGTCACGTAAAGGATTTACAGAACCATCTACATGAATTACATTGCTATCATCAAAACAACGAACTACATGTACAATAGCATCAACTTCTCTGATATTGGATAAGAACTGGTTACCTAAACCTTCTCCTTTGGAAGCGCCTTTTACTAATCCAGCAATATCAACAAATTCAATAGCAGCCGGCACAACCTTCTCAGTATTATATAAATTACCTAATACCGTTAATCTTTCATCCGGTACTGGTACAATTCCTATATTAGGGTCAATGGTACAAAATGGATAATTGGCAGATTCCGCACCTGCCTTGGTAAGTGAATTAAATAAAGTGCTCTTTCCTACATTAGGTAAGCCTACGATTCCTAACTTCATATGTGTCTTCCTCTCAATCTTTAGATTCCGTTACAATCAAAATGCCGGATTCCAATATTATATCAGCTTTATCAGCTATAATTTCATTACTAACCCCTAAACTAATCCCCATATACAAGTCTTTCTTGTTAAGAGGATACTTAAATCCTTTTAGAGTAACACCTCTGGCAACATCTGTAAAAGGAAGTAAGGATACATAAGTTCCATACATCTCCTCTTTTCTTAAGGTTGTATTTTTATTAATTAAATACAGCTTATTGTATTCGTCTATTATATATGCCTGCCTGTTATGGTCAAGTGTCAGGTTTAATAAATGAATATTTGCCAAAAGATGATCGATTCGTTTTCCTGTAGCTCCCAACAGTATAATTTCATCAGCATCCAGTTTTATTGCTAATTCCAGGGCTATCTGGGTATCTGTTTCATCTTTTTCCGGTTTTAATTTTATGAATTCTATTAAATTATTATCTGGTCTATTTTCATATTGTTTCAGTATATCACCTGGTACGGAATCGAAATCACCCAATACATAATGAGGGAAAAGGCCTAGCTCTGAAACATAAGCTAGTCCCTTATCTACTGCTATAACCGAGTCAAATTTTAGTTTTGCTATATATTCTCTGGCAAAAGGAATAGATAGATACCCACCAGTGATAATTAAAACTTGCTTATTTTTCATTGAATGCAAATACCTCTTTAAAGTCTTTCACATTTTTCTCGATATCACCACGAAAAACAGCAGTACCAGCAACTATTACGTTAGCACCTGCATCAATTATTTGCTGAACATTCGAGGGTACTGTGGTAGGATTTAAAGAAACTCCAGCTTTTACACCGAATTCTTTGATTTTTGCTATGGTCCGATTTAAATGCTTACAAGCTTCTACATGGACAGTAATAATATCTGCTCCGGCTTTCACGAAATCTTCTATATACTGAATTGGTTCCTCAATCATCAGATGGACATCAAAGATAAGGCTTGTATGTGGCCTGATTGACTGCATAATAGGTGCTCCAAAAGAAATGCTTGGTACGAATTTACCATCCATTACGTCAATATGAAGGTATTGAGCTCCTGCCTGTTCAACCTTTTTCACTGCATCGCCAAGATTGGCGAAATCTGCTGATAAAATAGATGGTGCCAGTTTTAACATGGTTTTTCTCCTTTTCAATAAAACAAAACCCACAAAAATATAACTTAATTTCTGTGTGTGTTCTTTTTTTAATTAAATTACTGTTATTAATATTTCTTTTTACTTTTTAACTCATCAAAAAGTTCTTTGTAATTATCGTATCGAATACGGCTAATATGACCATCTTCTAATGCCTTTTTTACTGCACAATCCGGCTCATTCAGGTGTATACATCCATTAAATCTACAGTGTCCTTCAAACTCATGAAATTCCGGAAAATAATCCTTTAATTCATTTTGGTCCATATCAGTTATATATAAAGAGCTAAACCCAGGAGTGTCCATAATAAACGTGTTATCTCCCGTAAAGAAAAGTTCCGAATGCCTTGTCGTATGCTTTCCTCTCTTTATCTTTTCGCTAATTTTACCCGTTTCCATATTGGCTTTTGGATAAATTTCATTCATAATGGATGACTTACCAACTCCAGAAGGTCCTGCAAAAACTGTTGTTTTGCTTTTTAATATTTCTTTTAACGGTTCTATTCCATCCATTGTATAGGTGCTTGTAAATATCACCTGATATCCACACTTTCCATAGGTATCTTTTAATAAATATATCTTATCTTCAGAAGCAATATCTTTTTTATTAAAACAGATTACTGTTTCAATCTTTTGTTTTTCCATTAATATCAAAAACCGATCAAGAAGATTTAGATTTGGTGCAGGATCAGACACTGCAAATATAATCAGTGCCTGATCCACATTAGCTACCGCTGGTCGTATCAAGTCATTTTTACGTTCCAAAATATTAATGATATTACCAACTTTACCTTCTTCTTCTAAAATATTGATTTCAACATTATCACCAACCAAAGGTTTCAGATTCTGATTACGAAAAATTCCTTTGGCTTTGCATTCGTAAAGACCTAATTTATCTACATATACATAATAGAAACCAGCAATACCTTTTAATATTTTTCCCTGCATTCTTAATTCACCGGATTAAATTCAACAACCCAAGAAGTTGGGTATTCTTCATATACTACCCATCCGCCGTTTTCTGACACATGGTAGTTAACTTGCCATCCTGCTCAAGTTCAACAACTACACTACCACTTTCTCCAGAATACTCAAATGGATTTTCAACCGTAACACGTCCTTGATATGACTGGGCACCTTCTCCTAAACTAACCGTAACTTTTACGGAAGAACCACGTTTTACCTTGCTTCCAGCACTAAATCCTTGGTGCATAATGGTACCTTCTTCGTATGCATCCGAATAGTCATAATCCACAGTTCCTAAAACTAGCCCTACTTCACTTAGTTTTAAACTGGCTTCCTGATCTGTCATTCCAAGTAATTCAGGAACAGAGACATCAGAACTTTCTGGTCCACTGCTTACAACAACAGTAACCGTATCCCCTTTAACAACCATAGTCTCGGAATCTCTGGCAGGAATGGTTTCAATTACCCTTCCTTCTTCGATTTCATCACTAAATGCAAAGTCATGAGCAACTACTAATCCAGCTTCTTCCAATATTGTTACAGCCTGCTCATCTGTTAAATT
>JAQSYR010000216.1 GCA_029256035.1 Anaerocolumna sp.
CCAGAGTTAATATTATCAGCGTGCTTTGCTGATTTATCTTTAAATTGAGTCATTCTGTTTAATTCGCCCATATAGGTATAGCAATTTAATATCCAGCTAAGTTCTGCATGTGCAGAGACATGAGATTGATAATAGATGCAGTTTTTTACAGGGTCTAGTCCTGCAGCAATATATAAAGTTAATAAAGTCCTAGCTCTCTTTCGTAACTCAGCAGGGTCCTGTCTGACTGTAATTGAGTGCATATCAACCACACTATAAAAACACTGATACTCTTCATCTAAGGTAACCCAATTCTTTAGGGCTCCTAGATAATTACCTAAAGTAAGACTTCCTGTTGCCTGCATTCCACTAAATAATGTCTTTTTTCCGTCTATCATAATGAAAACTCCTTTTTTATTCTGATGTATTAAAAACCATTTCATAATAACGGTTTAATTTCTCTCTTAATTCTCTAAAATCAAAATTTCTGCCTTCACGTATTGTTTCTTTTCCATATATATATACAAAAAACTGTGGTACTGTTAAAATATTATATATCCCGGTTGTCTCTGGATGATCTTCTGCATTCATGACTCCCGATTTAATCTTTGGATATTCATCTAAAAGTTTATCTACCTTGTCCCGGATAACCTCACAAGCTCCACACTTTGACCCTGTAAAATATAGTAACGCCATATCAGAATTATTAATTAAACTTTCAATTTCCTGTATACTATTTAATTCTTTCATAATATCCTTCTTTCATACATTGGAAAAAATAAATCCTTTTCTTTCGTCAATAAGATTCTTTTGGTATGTAAATTATACCTTTTTCAATTATACAATGCAAGTTTCAATATCCTCAATATCTGCAAAACTAAATTTATTCTACCACATTGATTGTATTTATGCTATAATATGACTACTATTTTTGCTTACTAAAACAAGTATTTTATATTTAACTTTATATAGAAGGAGATTCTTATGAAACAAATTGCAAGTTTTACCATTGACCATATGAAACTATTAAGAGGAATTTATGTTTCTAGAAAAGATACAGTCGGATCTGAAATTCTTACTACCTTTGATATCCGAATGACCCGTCCTAACTTTGAACCGGTTATGAACACTGCTGAGATTCATGCAATAGAACATATTGCTGCTACTTATCTGCGTAACCATTCTGAATTTGGCAGTAAGATTATATATTTTGGACCAATGGGTTGTCGCACTGGTTTCTATCTTATCCTTGCAGGGGATTATGAGTCAAAAAACGTTGTACCATTATTAATATCAATGTTTGAATTTATCCGAGATTTTGAAGGAGAAGTGCCAGGGGCTACTGCAATCAATTGTGGTAATTACCTGGATATTAATTTGAATATGGCGAAATATCTATCTAAAAAATATTTAGATGAAGTCCTATATTCAATTGATGATACTTCTTTAATTTATCCTAATTAATATGAATATTCTGATACAATAAGAAGAACCGGCAGGAGAAGTCAGTGAATTTCCCTGCCGGTTCTTGTTTAATTTATGCAGTAAGTGTAGAGTCTATGCACTCTAACCCTTTTCTGTTTATTCTAATTCTTTTCTTCTTAACAAATCATAGTTTTCTAATTCCGTTCCTAAATCTACAAAAATCTTCTGCTGTGGGTGAGGACAGCTTTCCATTTCATTTCCTGTTTCATCTGTAATCTTTTTCACGGTAACACTTAAGTTTCTACCATCTGGCTTCATTACTTCAATAGTTTCTCCTACAGAGAATTTATTTCTTTGTTCCAGTTCATAGAGTCCAGCATCATTCTTTCCATTAACCAGTCCCAAATACGTATATTCTTTAATATAGGTATTGTTGTCATAAATTTGTGCATCTTCCTTTGGCTTATCAAAGAAAAATCCTGTTGTAAATTGGCGGTAAGTACATTTTGCAATTTCTTCTTTATACCATGGAATATTCTGTTGATATAAAGAAGGTGATTCAAAGTAATCATCAATTGCTTTTCGATAGGTTCTTGTAACAGAAGCCACATACAATGCAGTTTTCATTCTGCCTTCTATTTTAAAGCTGTCGATTCCAGCATGAATTAATTCCGGTATATATTCAATCATACATAAATCTTTGGAATTAAATATATAAGTACCACGTTCATTTTCTTCAATCGGAAGGTATTCTCCAGGACGAGTAGCTTCTGTAATATGATATTTCCAACGACAAGCATGAGTGCAAGCTCCACGATTAGCATCTCTTCCCGTAAAATAATTACTTAACAAACATCTGCCTGAATATGCGATACACATAGCACCATGTACAAAGGTTTCTATTTCTAGTTCATCCGGAATATTCTCTCTGATCCCTTTGATTTCATCTAAAGATAATTCCCTGGCAGAAACCACTCTTGTTGCTCCCATTCTATGCCAAAAGCGATAGGTTCCATAATTTACATTGTTTGCCTGTGTGCTTACATGCAAATCAATTTCTGGTACTATTTCTTTTGCTATTTCAAAAACACCTGGATCTGATATAATAATAGCGTCTGGCTTTATTTCTTTTAGTTCCTGAAAATATTGTGTTACTCCTGCTAAGTCTTCATTATGTGCAGTAATATTGGCAGTTACAAATACTTTCTTTCCATGATTATGTGCAAATGCAATGCCTTCCCTCATATCATCCAGACTAAAATTCTTGGCTTTTGCACGTAAACCATACATTTCACCACCAATATAAACAGCATCTGCTCCATAAGTGATTGCTGTTTTTAAAACTTCCAAATTACTTGAAGGTATTAGTAATTCAGGTTTTTTATATTCTCTCATG
>JAQSYR010000008.1 GCA_029256035.1 Anaerocolumna sp.
ATAAAATCTAATGTAGATAAAGAAATTGCGGATGCTATTCGAGAATATGACCTGGATGGTGTTATGGTAGATGAAGACTACAAAAGATATTATCCCTACGAAAGTCTGGCATCAAAAGTAATTGGCTTTACAGGAAGTGATAATCAGGGAATTGTGGGTTTAGAAGTTGCTTATGAAGAATACTTAAAAGGTATTGATGGTACTATATTAACACTTACAACCGCATATGGAGTTGAAATTGAGAATGCGGCAGAAGATCGTATTGAACCTCAAGCTGGAAATGACTTATATGTCAGCTTAGATGTTAACATTCAAAAGTATGCAGAACAGGCTGCACAAAAAGTATTAGAAGCAAAAAATGCTAATAATGTTAAATTAATTGTAATGAGTCCTCAAAATGGTGAAATTTATGCTATGGTAAATGCACCGGAGTTTAATTTAAATGATCCATTTACTTTGACCGAAAACATGTTAATTAATATAGACAAAACTACCCTGACAGCGGAAAAAGAAAACGAGCTTCTAAATAATATGTGGAGAAATGCATGTATTAGCGACACTTATGAACCAGGTTCCGCTTTTAAAATTGTGACAGCTGCTGCAGCTCTGGAAGAAAAAGTGGTTGAATTAGATGATACCTTCTTTTGTCCAGGTTATAAAATTGTTGAGGATAGAAGAATCAGATGTCATAAAGTTGGTGGCCATGGTAGCCAGACTTTTGTTGAGGGAATTATGAATTCCTGTAACCCTGTTTTTATGGAAATTGGGGCAAGAGTCGGTGTTACCAATATGTATAAATATTTCAGCCGATTAGGTTTATTCAATAAAACTGGAATTGATTTACCAGGAGAAGCAAAATCCATAATGCATAAACCTGAAAATATCGGAGCTGTAGAATTAGCCACTATCTCTTTTGGCCAATCCTTCCAAATAACTCCGTTGCAACTGCTAGTTGCTGCAAGTGCAGTAGTAAATGGAGGTAATATTGTTACTCCTCATTTTGGAGTTCAGGTAAAAAACCCTCAGGGAAATTTAGTTAAGACTTTTCAACACCAAGGGGCAACAGAAGTAATAACCAAAGAAACTTCTGAAACAATGAAAATGTTGTTAGAGGCTGTAGTTTCAAAAGGTACCGGTAAAAGAGCATATCTGCCGGGATTTCAGATTGGCGGAAAAACAGCGACTTCAGAAAAACTCCCTAGAAGCAGTAATCGTTACATATCTTCTTTTATCGGATTTGCACCAGCTGACAATCCAAGTGTTATAGCAATTGTATTAATTGATGAACCTACCGGAATCTATTACGGAGGAACAATTGCAGCACCTGTTATTTCAGAGGTGTTTGAGAACATACTTCCTTACCTTGGTGTAGAAGCCAGATATACAGAAACAGAAAAGGAAGAATTTGAAATTGGATCATTTCAAGTGCCGGACTTTCTTGGTCTTAGCCTTACGGAAGCCAAAAAATTAGTAAAAGAATATGAATTTGGTGAACCTTATTATATTGGAGAGGGAGAGACTGTTGTCGAACAATTTCCTTTACCTGGAGAGACAATAAATCGAAATAGTGACTTGATTCTATACTTAGAATAGAATATAATTAGTCCGTTGGTTTACAAAAGACCTAACAAAAGACTTAATAAAAGGACCTACCCTGGAGGAAAGAAAAATGAATTATAACGTATTGTTACCTGTACTAATATCCTTTGGAATTAGTGTTGTTCTTAGTCCAATTATGATACCGTTTTTAAAAAGATTAAAGTTCGGCCAGTTCGTTCGAGATGACGGGCCAGAAAGCCATTTGAAAAAAAGCGGAACACCAACAATGGGCGGAATCATTATACTATTAAGCATTGTACTTACATCCATTTTATATATAAAAGACTATAAAGAAATGATTCCGGTACTTTTTGTTACAGTTGGATTTGGAATCATTGGTTTTCTTGATGACTACATAAAAGTAGTTATGAAGCGCTCCTTAGGATTGCGTGCTTGGCAGAAATTAGTGGGCCAGATTTTAGTTACTGCGGTTTTTGGCTACTACCTGGTAAATTATACAGAAGTGGGAACCACCATGTTAATACCATTTACTGGTGGATTTGATAATGGTATGTATTTAGATACTTCATTTCTTTTTGTACCATTACTGTTTGTGGTAATTCTTGGAACAGTAAATGGAGCAAACTTTACAGATGGACTGGATGGACTGGCAACGAGTGTAACCCTGCTAATTGCTACTTTCTTCTCTGTTGTTGCAATAGGAATGCAAAGCGGTGTTTCACCTATTACCTGTGCAGTTGCAGGAAGTTTATTAGGCTTTTTGGTATTTAATATGTATCCGGCCAGAGTGTTTATGGGAGATACAGGTTCTCTGGCACTTGGTGGATTTGTTGCTGCTACGGCATATATGCTTCGAATGCCATTATTTATTCTGATTGTTGGATTAATTTATATGGTAGAAGTACTTTCCGTTATATTGCAAGTAAGTTACTTTAAAGTAAGTGGTGGAAAAAGAATATTTAAAATGGCACCGATTCATCATCATTTTGAATTATGCGGATGGCCTGAAACAAGAGTTGTGGCGGTATTTGCAATAGTTACAGCAATACTATGCATAGTTGCATTAATGGGATTATAGTGTTTTAGCAACGGTTTTGGAGGAAAAATAATGGACTTAGAACAGAAGAAAGTTTTGGTGTTTGGAACTGGAATCAGCGGAATTGCCGCTACAAAGTTATTACAACAGGCAGGCGCTGAAATTATAATATATGATGGAAATGATAAATTAGTTGAAAGTGAGCTAATTGCTAAATTACCAGCAACTTTTTCAGGTAAAATCTTACTTGGAAAACTTCCAGAAGAGATAATCAATACTTTGGACTTAATTATATTAAGCCCAGGCGTTCCAACGGATTTAGAAATTATTAATCATATGAGAGACAAAAACATCCCTATTTGGGGAGAGATTGAACTTGCCTTTCAGTTTTCTAAAGGAAAGATTGCTGCAATCACAGGAACTAATGGTAAAACTACTACAACAACCCTGGTTGGTGATATTATGAAAACTTACTATGAAAGTGTATTTGTAGTTGGGAATATAGGTGTGCCTTATACAGAAATGGTAACCCAGACCAATGAAAACTCGGTTACGGTTGCTGAAATGAGCAGTTTTCAGTTAGAGACAATCCAATCATTTAAACCTAATGTTAGTGCTATATTAAATATAACTCCGGACCATTTAAATCGTCATCACACTATGAAGAATTACATAGCTGCAAAGGCAAATATAACTTTAAATCAGGATGAAAAGGATGTATGTGTCTTAAATTATGAAGATGATGCGTTACGTGAGATTGGAGCTAATCTAAAAACAAATGTAATTTACTTTAGCAGTTTAAGGAATCTGGACCAGGGTATCTATCTTGATGGTGAGAAAATATATTATAGTAAAGAGAACGAAAAAACCCTGGTATGTAATACAAGTGAATTGAATATATTTGGAAGACACAGCTATGAAAATGTTATGGCTGCAGTTGCTATTGGAATAGCACTTGAGGTACCCCTGCCTTATATTAAAAAGGCAATTACTGAGTTTGTTGCCGTAGAGCATCGCATTGAATATGTAACGACTAAAAATGGTGTAAAATATTATAATGATTCCAAAGGCACTAATCCAGATGCTTCCATGAAAGCAATAGAATCTATGCAGACACCTACTGTCTTAATAGCTGGTGGATATGATAAAGGATCAGAATATGATCAGTGGCTAGATGCATTTGGGGATAAAATAAAATATCTGGTTTTACTAGGCCAGACAAGAGAAAAAATTGCAGAAGCCGCAAAGAATCACGGCTTTTATAATATAATTATGGTAGAAAATTTAAAAGAAGCAGTAGAAATAAGTGCTGCAAAAGCGAATACCGGGGAGTGTGTCTTATTGTCTCCTGCCTGTGCAAGTTGGGGAATGTTTAAAAACTATGAGGAACGTGGTAGATTATTTAAAGAATATGTGAATAATTTATAAAAGAATCGGATAGGAGCAGTGAATGACAAGAGCAGAAAGGGAACAGGGAAACAAGAAAAAATTTCATAGCTATTATGATTACAGCCTGCTGTTCTTAACACTATTTTTAGTGTGTTTTGGATTGGTTATGATTTTTAGCACCAGTTCCTATAATGCAAGCAGAAATCATGGCAATCCATTTTACTATCTGGAAAAGCAGGCAATATTTGCTGTAATGGGTACGGTTTTAATGATAATTGTTTCTAAGATAGACTATCATTTTTATATTAAACCATTACCTGTTTTACGAATGAAGCCGGTTACTCTATTATATATTTTGTGTATGCTTTTGCAGACTTATGTCTTGCTTTTTGGTAAAGAAATTAATGGAGCAAAGCGCTGGATTAATTTAGGCCCTCTTGGTGGTTTTCAGCCATCTGAATTATCCAAAATTGCAGTTATATTATTTACTGCGTACATAGTTAACCTGGCACCCAAACGATTGGATAAATTCAAAGGATTCTTAAGGGTTGTTGCATTTATGGCTCCCTTAATCTTATTAGTATTAATTCCAAACTTTAGTACAGCACTGGTTATGGGGTGTATTATGATTGCCATTGCCTTTGTTGCCAGTCGTAAAAAATTGTATTTCATTGTATCAGGTATCTTTGCTGCTGGTATTGGAGCATTATTTGTTTTTGGAGTTAGTTACCGAAGTACTCGTATTGATGTATGGAGAAATGTTGAAACACATCCGAAAGGATATCAGATTTTGCAAGGTCTTTATGCCATTGCCTCAGGTGGGTTATTTGGCAGAGGTCTGGGTGAAAGCATGCAAAAGCTTGGCTTTATACCAGAATCACATAATGACATGATATTTGCAGTTGTTTGTGAAGAACTAGGATTGTTTGGAGCAGTTTCCCTTATTATGTTGTTTGTATTAATGATTTGGCGCTTGTTTGTTGTTGCAATTAATTCACCAGACCTTTATGGCGGTTTAATTGCTGCAGGAGTCTTAACCCATATAGCAGTTCAAGTTTTACTCAATATAGCTGTTGTTACCAATACCATACCATCAACTGGTATACCTTTGCCATTTATCAGTTATGGAGGAAGTTCATTAACAGTACTGTTAATAGAGATGGGAATTGCGTTAAGCGTATCCAATCAAATTAAATATGAAAAATAGGTATTTACTTTAATCCATTGGCTACAAGCACAAAACATTGAATATATCATATAGTATTAGTATATTTCTAATTATAGAGGTGTACCATGTCAGTGATTGAGATTGTTGGAGGAAAGCAGCTGAATGGAGAAGTTAATATACAAGGTTCAAAAAATGCAGTTTTACCAATTTTAGCAGCAACCGTACTGGTAAATGGAATTACAAAACTAAATCATTGCCCTAAAATATTAGATGTATTTCATATGATTAAGATTCTAGAATCCATAGGTTGTGCCGTTGTTTGGGAAGGCTCTACCATAATTGTAGATTCAACAAAACTAAGTACTTCCACAATACCGGAAGATTTAGTTAAAAAAATGAGATCTTCTATTATAATGATGGGTGCAATGCTTGGGCGAATGGGGTCTGTTGTTATAACTTTTCCTGGTGGTTGCACCATTGGTGCCAGACCAATTGATTATCATTTGAGCGCTTTTAAAAAAATGAATATATCCATCGAAGAAAAGGACGGGCTAATTTACTGTTCAACTACCTGTATCAATGGAACCGACATCTATTTGAAATTTCCTAGTGTGGGAGCAACCGAGAATATTATTCTCGCTGCAGTACTTGCTAATGGAAAAACCAGAATTTATAATGCTGCAAGAGAACCAGAAATTAAGGAATTATGTAATTTCTTAAATGCATCCGGTGCAGATATTGCAGGTGTAGGTACAGATAACCTTGAAATTAACGGTGTTTCGTCTCTTCACCATGTAATTTATACAGTGGAATCTGATCGAATTGTAGCCGGAACTTATTTAGCCGCAGTAGCGGGGACTGGTGGGAAAGCTACCATGAATGGTGTTGACTGTAACAGTCAACAGAGTGTAATTCAAGTACTTGAAGATATGGGATGCAACATAAAGTGTGGTATGAATAGTATTACCATAGAATCAAGTGGAAAATTAAAACCGGTATCTGTTATTCGAACTATGCCATATCCGGGTTTTCCAACCGATATGCAGTCACAAATGATGTCCGTTCTTATGAAATCTTCTGGTGTCAGCAGAATTATAGAAGATATATTTGAAGGAAGATATCAAAATGTAAGGGAACAACTTAAATTTGGCGCCAACATTGAAATTTTGGGTAGGGAAGCCATTGTTGAGGGAGTATCTAGGCTGCATGGCAGTGAGGTATATGCCAGTGAATTAAGAGGAGGGGCTGCACTTGTAATCGCCGGTTTAATGGCAGAAGGTAAAACGGTTTTGCATAATCCCGTTTATATTGAAAGAGGATATGAGGATATATGCAGAGATTTATCCTGTTTAGGTGCAGATATTAACTACATTAGTTAAGTAATTTAATTTGGGGGACTACATGAGAGAAAAAAGAAAAAAGAGTAACCATAAATTAATAAAATTTCTTGCTGTCTGTATTGCTGCCTCGATTATGTTTTTCGCATTTATGGCATCCTGTAATCTCCATAATGTTATAGTAGAAGGTAACACCCATTATTCTGAAGAAGAATTAAAGAAAAAAATCATTATGAAAGCTACAGATCATAATGCGGTGTTTCTTTATCTACGCTATAAATACGGAGAAAAGGTGAATATTCCATTTGTTGATGATGTTGATGTTGAACTAGTTGACAAAAATACAGTCAAAATACATGTATATGAGAAAGTGGTTACCGGCTGCATAGAATATATGAGCGGATATATGTATTTTGACAAAGATGGCATTGTAGTGGAAAGCTCTAATGAAAAACTTGATAATGTGCCATTTATTACAGGTTTAAATTTTGACAGGATTATCTTATATAGTAAACTGGAAGTCAATAATGATGCAATTTTTAATATCATACTTAATCTAACTCAGTTAATTCGAAAATATGAATTAAATATCGAAAAAATTGATTTTAATTCAAATTTGGAAGTTTCATTTTATCATGAAGACATAAAAATTTTACTAGGAAAACGTGATACCTATGACGAACAAATAGCGGAATTAAAGAATCTGCTACCAAAAGCAAAAGGACAAAAAATTCTTCTGGATATGAAAAATTTTACCGAAGGACAGGAGAGAATAATTGCAACTCCTTTGAATTAAAAAAATAAATTTAGGGTTGATTATTTTGTCAATAAAAGATATTATATACTATAGGATTAAAGATTTATTTGACTATTTATATAGGTTGTTAAGAGTTTATATAAAGAATCGGTTGAATAATTATGAATAAGGGCTATAACGATGATTGCTGAAATATAGCATCTGATGTTTATAAGAATGATAAGTATAGTGAAGGAGGATGTACCTTGCTTGAAATAAGAACAAACGAAGCTGATTCATCTGCAAAGATACTTGTAATTGGAGTCGGCGGTGCAGGGAATAATGCTGTTAATAGAATGATTGAAGAAAATATCGTTGGTGTTGATTTTATCTGTGTTAATACGGACAAGCAGCATTTGAAAAATTGCAAGGCACCACAGTGTATTCAAATTGGGGAGAAACTGACAAAAGGATTAGGAGCTGGTGCCCAACCAGAGATTGGGGCACAGGCTGCAGAAGAAAGTAGAGAAGAATTAACAGAAATCATAAAAGGCTCTGATATGGTATTTGTAACCTGTGGTATGGGTGGTGGAACCGGTACAGGTGCTGCACCTGTTGTTGCTCAGATTGCTAAAGATATGGGAATTCTTACTGTTGGTATTGTTACAAAACCTTTTAAATTTGAAGCAAAAGCTCGTATGAATAATGCAGTAAACGGTATTGAAAGACTAAAAGATCATGTAGATACCTTAATTGTTATTCCTAATGATAAATTATTAGAAATTGTTGATAGAAGAACAACTATGCCGGATGCTTTAAGAAAAGCAGATGAAGTATTACAGCAAGGTGTACAGGGAATTACAGATTTAATTAACGTTCCCGGATTAATTAACTTAGATTTTGCAGATGTTCAGACAGTAATGAAGGATAAGGGTATTGCTCATATAGGAATTGGTGTTGGAAAAGGTGATGATAAGTGCATTGATGCAGTGAATCAGGCAATTACCAGTCCTTTATTAGAGACAACCATTCAGGGTGCATCTCATGTCATTATTAATATTTCAGGAGATATCAGCCTGATTGAAGCCAATGAAGCAGCAACTTTGGTTCAAGAACTTTCAGGAGATGCTGCTAATATTATATTTGGTGCTATGTATGATGATTCTGTGCCGGATCAGGCATCTATAACTGTTATTGCTACTGGTTTAGACAGTGCCAATGCAGGGGTTAGAGAAGCAAAAGGACCTAGCTTCTTAAAGCAGCCAGTTACAAGACCAGAATTTAAATATAACAGCAGTGTGAATATGAATACACAATATCAAAGAGCCCAGTCACAAACAGCTGCAACAAGCAATACTATGAATCCCATTAATACAAAACCAGTTAATCAGGGCAATTCCAATTCTTTTTCTGAAAGAAGTAATAATTTCAACGGTGGTGCAGAAACCGGTGGAATTAAGATTCCTGAATTTCTTCAAAAGAATAGAAATCATAAGTAAGTAATTGTTTTGATATAAATTAAATAGGACAAGCATATCTTATAGCATGATCATTGATCATGCTATTTTTTTTGCGAAAAATTCCTTCCTTTTTTGCTAAATCTTTGCGAAATACGACAGATTATGAATAAATAACATATATTTGGATTGTATAAAGCAGATTTAGTAAACATTTTGTAGGTATGAGTAAATGAAAAAGACAAATTAATTACCAGGAAGTGACAAGATATCTTGTTTGAAAAAGATATAATAGGGGAAGAAAATACAAGTTATGGAAGCGGGGGTGACCTTGTACCTTGAAATTTATATTGATGTAATCTTTCTTATTAATTTCGCTATGGATTTATTGTTACTTTATATTGTAAAAAAAATATTAAAATATCCAAGTACAAAACTTAGAATGGTTTTTAGTGCCATAATCGGAGCTGCAGGTGCCTGTATCTTGGCAATTATTCCAAATATAATGGCTTTGCTTCAGTTTCTGATTTCTTATGTCATTCTATGCTTTGCCATGGTATTAATTGCATTTAAAACCAATGAGTGGAAGATAAGAATGAAATCTGCAGCAGTACTATATATTACTACTTTTTTCCTGGGCGGGGTTTTAAATTCACTCTACTACTATTCTAAGCTTGGTTACTATTTCAGGGAATTAATTAATGGCAGACTGCAGCAACAAAAAACAGTGGAATCTTATATTATAGCATTATTCATAGGTTTGATTGCAATTAATGTTTTTATTAGAACATTAAAAGGATTCCGTAAGCAGGAAGTGCAAATTTATCCTGCGGACTTTTATTTTGGGAACAAAAATGTTCGAGCAATGGGATTGCTAGATACAGGAAACAATTTGTATGATCCAATCTATGGTAAACCAGTTATGGTTGCGGAATATTCGGTTCTTTCTAAATTATTAACCAAGCAGCAATTAATGGAGCTACAAGAATGGACCGACAATCTGGAAGGAAAAAAAAGTAAATCAATAAATGATGAATACATGAGTATTCATGAGGATGAACGTTTACATATTACAATGATTCCTTACCAGTCAATAGGTAAGAAGAAAGGTATAATGCCAGCAATCATTTTAAATAAGGTAATTTTAAGGGTTGGAGAAGAACAAATTTGTAATGATAAGGTTTTAACAGCTGTTAGTATGGACCAATTATCAAAACAGAATAAATACCAGGTGATTTTACATAGGGATATGATGTGAGCATGTAAAAGAAGTATATTATTTAACGGGCGAGGGGAAATTCATTATATTGGTGGGGCAGAAGTTTTGCCACCTCCGTTAGATTCCGTAAGAGAAGCAGAGGAAATTGGAAAACTTGGCACAGAGTATGATACAGAAGCTAAATCAGTTCTTGTAGAACACAATTTAAGGTTAGTCGTTTATATTGCAAAGAAATTTGACAATACAGGTGTTGGTGTTGAAGATTTGATCTCCATAGGAACCATAGGTTTAATCAAGGCAATTAATACATATAATCCGGATAAAAATATAAAACTTGCTACCTATGCATCCAGGTGCATTGAAAATGAAATTTTAATGTATTTAAGAAGAAATAATAAAACAAAATTAGAAGTATCTATTGATGAACCATTAAATGTTGATTGGGATGGTAACGAACTTCTTTTATCTGATATTCTTGGAACTGAAGAAGACGTTATTTATAAAAATATAGAGGAAGAAGTTGACAGGAAATTATTAGGTAAGGCCCTATCCAAATTAAGTGAACGTGAAAGAATTATTGTTCAGCTTCGATTTGGATTAAATACCAATGATGGAAATGAGCGTACTCAAAAAGAAGTCGCTGATTTACTAGGAATTTCTCAGTCATATATTTCAAGATTGGAGAAAAAAATAATAAAAAGATTGAAAAAAGAAATGTTAAGATTAGAGTAACATTTACAAAAAAGGAAATTATTACATCTACATTTGCCGTATAAAGAGACCTGAAAAAGTGAATCATTTATGATAAGTAATTTATGATTTGGGAGGTTACAATATGGCTCTTTATAAGGTTGAAATATGTGGTGTAAATACTTCGAAATTACCGTTACTAAACAATACTGAAAAGGATGAATTATTTCAGCGGATATTAAAGGGGGATAAAGAAGCAAGGGAATTGTATATTAAGGGTAATTTACGTTTGGTGTTAAGCATCATTCAAAGGTTTTCTAACAGCAATGAAAATGTTGATGATCTATTTCAGATTGGATGCATTGGTTTAATGAAAGCCATTGATAATTTTGATATTACTCAAAATGTAAAATTCTCCACGTATGCTGTCCCTATGATTATTGGGGAAATCAGACGATACCTAAGAGATAATAACAGTATTAGAGTCAGCAGATCTTTAAGGGATACTGCTTATAAAGCTATATATGCCAAAGAAGCGCTGCTTAAAAAGAATGACAAAGAGCCAACTGTAAGCGAAATTGCAGATGAAATTGGCATGAATAAAGAAGATATTGTTTTTGCTTTGGATGCAATTCAAAGCCCGGTTTCCTTATATGAACCTGTATACTCTGAGGGTGGGGATACTCTCTATATTATGGATCAGGTAAGTGATAAGAAAAATAAAGAAGAAAATTGGGTAGAAGAAATATCATTAAAAGAAGCATTATCTAAATTGTCGGAAAGGGAAAAAAATATAATAGAATTACGATTTTATGAAGGAAAGACACAGATGGAAGTAGCACAGGAAATTAGTATTTCCCAAGCTCAAGTGTCACGTTTAGAAAAATCAGCTTTAAAAAGCATGAAAAATTATTTAAGTCAGTAGAGTAAAACAATAGGTTGCTGCAAAAAGAAAAACTGGGAGTGTATTTCCCCGGAACATCATTTTGCAACAACCATTTTTATTAAATAGAAAATTCCATCTTTTAGCAGTAATTTAAAAGATACATTTTACCAAACATTCTTCTGTATCAATATCAACAAGGATAACATCGGTACCAATTTGTTTTATGCTGCAAAAACTAATTACATATTCATGATCACGTCCTAGGATACCCCATATTTTACATGGGCCAGGAACAATAATTTTTGTGATAACCCCTGCATTTATATCAAATTCAATATCGCAGACATAACCTAGTCGTTCTCCATCTCTGCAATTAATGACTTCCTTTTCTTTTAAATCACACATTCTCATAATAGCTTCACTCTTTCTTAATGGGATTGCTTTGAATATCCTGTGAATTCAAATAAGGATTGCATTTATTAATATATATTATTCAATCTTGTGGATTATGTTAAAAATTCTTGACCTAATGAAAAAACTTCAATATAATCAAGTTATATATAGTTCGTTTTATTTGTTACTATTCCTAATTAAATTGTATGTATGAGAGAAGGAGAAGTTATGAAGTGCCCATTTTGCGGAAAAGAGAATACAAGAGTAATTGATTCAAGACCTGCTGATGATAGTAGCTCCATTCGAAGAAGGCGTCAGTGTGATGAATGTAACAAAAGATTTACAACTTATGAGAAGGTAGAAGCAATTCCTTTAGTTGTCATCAAAAAGGATAACAACAGAGAATCATATGATCGTTCTAAAATAGAAGCAGGTGTTTTCCGCTCCTGTCACAAACGACCAATTTCCGTTGACCAGATTAATGCATTGGTAGATGAGATAGAGAATACTATATTTAATATGGAAGAAAAGGAAATTCCTAGTTCTGTTATTGGTGAAATTGTGATGGATAAACTGAAGGAATTAGATCCAGTAGCCTATGTTAGATTTGCGTCCGTTTACCGTGAATTCAAAGATGTGAATACCTTTATGAATGAATTAAAGAAGATTCTTGACAATTAAATTATTTAAAGGCATTACCAATAGGAGACAAATGCATGTATTCATTTAATGAGAATGATAAGAAAGTAATGCTTGAGGAGATTACGTATTTTTTTAAAGAGGAATTTGACTTAGACTTAGGGATTATTGGTACGGATAAAATTTTTGACTTTATTACTGAACTAATGGGTGACCGAATTTATAATAAAGCACTTAATGATGCGATGAAATTTTATAAAAAATATGCCGAGGAAATGGAAACGGATTTTTATGCATTATTTAAAGATGAAACGTAACTTTCCATATTTAATGATAATTGGTAGTTTCACAGTCTTTTTTTGTTCTAATTCAATAAAAAATTACTTGTAAGGTAAAGTAAGTTTTGTTATACTGTATTTGGATATTACTTCCTTCTTTGTAGAGAGACAATAGAAGGAGACTCTATGTTTAGCAAAGCATTCAGTGCTGCCGTCAGCGGAATTGACGGTATAATAGTTTCAGTTGAAGCAGATGTAAGTGATGGTCTGCCCTTATTTGATTTAGTTGGCTACCTTGGCTCAGAAGTAAGAGAAGCCAGGGAGAGGGTTAGAATATCACTTAAGAATTCTGGCTTTCGTTTACCACCAAAAAGAATTACTATAAATCTATCGCCGGCAGATATGCGAAAAGAAGGTACAGCCTTCGATCTGCCAATTGCTGTGTCTATTCTGACCGCATTCGGTTATATTCCCCAAGAAAATTTAGAAGAAACAATGATTATAGGTGAAGTAAGCCTTAATGGAGACATCAAAAAAGTAAATGGGGTGCTTCCAATTGTTTATACTGCCCTAAAACAGGGTTTTACACGGTGTATTGTACCTGAAAGCAATGCAAGAGAAGGAGCAGTTGTCCAGGGAATTGATGTTTTTGGATTTGAGACACTACAGGATGTGGTTCGTTTTTTAAATAATGAAAATTACCGAGATCCTACCTATATTAATATGGAAGAAATATTGAACCAGCAGGATAATATAGAAGAACTTGATTTTTCTGATGTTACAGGACAGATTGCAGCAAAGCGGGCAATTGAGATTGCAGTTTCCGGTATGCATAATCTTCTTATGGTAGGGCCCCCAGGATCCGGAAAAACAATGCTGGCAAAGCGTATTCCCACAATAATGCCGGAACTTTCTTTTGAAGAAAGTCTGGAGATATCTAAAATCTATAGCGTATCGGGATTATTAAATAATAAAGACTCTTTAATATCAAAAAGACCTTTTCGTTCACCACATCATACAATTACATCAGCTGCATTAACGGGTGGGGGCAGAATGCCTATGCCTGGTGAAATAAGTCTTGCCCATCTTGGTGTCCTGTTTCTGGACGAGTTCCCTGAATTTAATCGAAATACAATTGAAATATTAAGACAGCCCTTAGAGGAAAATGAAATAACCATATCAAGGCTACAAGGTACCTATCGATATCCTTGTGATTTTATGCTAATTGCTGCCATGAACCCTTGTTCCTGTGGGTTTTATCCGGATCGCAATAAATGCAATTGTTCCATAAATCAGGTAAAGCGCTACCTGGGTAAAATTAGTAAGCCATTACTTGACAGAATTGATATAAGTATTGAATGTCTTCAAGTGAATTATAAAGATTTAGAAGCCAGGAAACTTTCAGAAACTTCAAGTGACATTAGGAAAAGGGTAAGGATAGCCAGGGACATACAATCCAATCGCTATAAAAATGAGAAGTTCTATTTTAACTCCCAGCTGACACCAAAAACAATAAGTAAATACTGCAAACTTGAAAAAGAAGAATATAAAATATTAGAGGATGCATTTTTGAAAATGGATTTAAGTGCCAGGGCCTATCACCGAATATTAAAAGTAGCTAGAACCATAGCAGATTTAGATCAATCAGAAATTATAACAAAAAAACATTTGTGTGAAGCCATCTGTTATCGTAGTTTAGATAAAAAATATTGGGAAGAATAATAGGAGATACTATGACAAATAAAGAATATTGGTACTGGTTGAGTAACTTAGAGAATATAGGATTAAAGAAAATTCAGACATTATTAGATTATTATTTTACACCGGAACAGGTTTTTTATGGGAAAGAGGAGGAATTAAAACTTCTTCCTGGTTTATTAAAAACTGATATTCAGACGATTTTAACCAGTAAAGAAACATCAAAAATACAAGAAAATTATGCTAAACTATCGGAAAGAGGCATATATTTTGTAACGAAAGAGGATAAAGAATATCCTGAAAAGCTGCAAACTATATATCAACCACCTATTAGTTTATACTACAAAGGATCTTTACCAAAACAAGAAAAAATAAGCATTGCAGTCATAGGAGCAAGAAACTGTTCTGAATATGGGAAAGAGATGACGGAATACTTTTCTTCCCTTTTAGCTAAGGCGGACATACAGATTATCAGCGGATTAGCAAGAGGAATTGACGGATATGCACATAAGGGTGCATTATCGGTTGGAGGATATACTTATGCGGTAGAAGGTTGCGGTATCGATATCTGTTATCCAAAAGAAAATATTGGACTTTATATGGCAATGCAGGAAAAAGGAGGAGTACTATCAGAATATGCTCCGGGGACATGTCCTAGGGCGTACAATTTTCCTATGAGAAATCGACTTATCAGCGGTTTGGCTGATAGCATTTTGGTTATTGAGGCCAAGGAAAAAAGTGGTTCTCTGATTACTGTAGACATGGGACTAGAGCAGGGAAAAAACATTTATGCCCTGCCAGGACGTGCTTTTGACCTATTAAGTGGTGGGTGTAATAATCTTATAAAAATGGGTGCAAAGCTGGTTTCTGGTATAGAAGATATCCTGGAGGATTTTATCCCAAATTATGAAAAAAGTGAGAACGAATTGAAAAATTACGATAAACTGCTTGAAACAGATGAAAAAATAGTGTATGCTTGTTTAAGTTTAGTTCCAAAACATCTTAATGAAATTGCATTTGAATCAAAAATGGATATGATAAAAATAAGTGAAATTCTTTTTAATTTAGAATTAAGAGAATTTACATGTCAAAAAATCTAGTTATTGTGGAATCACCAGCAAAGGCCAATACCATAAAAAAGTTTCTGGGAAGTAATTATGAAGTGGTTGCATCAAATGGTCATGTGCGTGACCTTCCAAAGAGCCAATTGGGAGTTGATGTTAATAATGATTATGAGCCTAAGTATATAACCATACGTGGAAAAGGTGACTTGCTTGCGAAACTTCGAAAAGAAGTGAAAAAAGCAGATAAAGTATATCTTGCAACTGATCCTGATCGCGAGGGTGAAGCTATCTCATGGCACTTATCCAAAACCCTAAAGTTAGATGATAAAAATGCCAGCAGAATAACATTTAATGAAATTACAAAGAATGCAGTAAAAGCATCTATAAAACAACCAAGAGATATTGATATGAATCTGGTAGATTCTCAGCAGGCAAGACGTATTCTTGACCGAATGGTTGGTTACAGTATTAGTCCACTTTTATGGGCTAAGGTTAAAAGAGGTTTAAGTGCAGGCAGGGTACAATCCGTTGCATTACGAATTATTAGTGACAGAGAAGAAGAAATCAATGCATTTGTCCCAGAAGAATATTGGAATCTGGAAGCAAATTTTGAGATTAAGGGAGAAAAAAATCCTTTGGTTGCTAAATTTGCTGGAAATAGTTCAGGTAAATCAGTAATACATTCCGAGGAAGAATTAAATAAAATCCTAACGGAGTTAGAAGGCGCTAAATTTGAGATTACAGAAATAAAAAAAGGAGAGCGCCAGAAAAAGGCGCCACTGCCATTTACTACAAGTACCCTTCAGCAGGAGGCAGCCAAAAGCCTTAATTATTCTACTTCTAAAACAATGCGACTTGCACAGCAGCTCTATGAAGGAGTCGATGTAAAAGGGAATGGAACCATTGGTTTAATTACCTATCTACGTACGGATTCCGTACGTATCTCAGAAGAAGCGGATCAAAGTGCAAGAGAATTTATTAAAGATAATTATGGAGAACGTTTTATATCTGACAAAGAAGCTATAGCAGATAAAAATAAAAAGATACAGGATGCCCATGAAGCCATCCGTCCAACCTATGTGGCATTAACGCCAGTTGTTCTAAAAGAGTCTTTAAGCAGAGATCAATTTCGATTATATCAATTAATATGGAAGAGATTTGTAGCAAGTAGAATGCAGCCGGCAAAATATGAAACAATCTCTGTGAAAATTGAAGGTAATGGATATCGTTTTACATCTTCTACTTCTAAACTGGTGTTTGATGGATTTATGACAGTATACACAGAAGAAGATGATGAGAAGCAAAACAACGGAATGCTGCAAAACCTATCAGAAGATACAAAGCTAAAGCTTATAAACCTTGATAGATCCCAGCATTTTACCCAACCACCTGCTCATTATACGGAAGCTTCCCTGGTTAAAACCTTAGAAGAATTAGGAATCGGAAGACCTAGTACCTATGCTCCTACTATAACAACTATATTAGCCAGACGATATATTATTAAGGAAAACAAAAATTTATATGTTTCAGAACTTGGCGAAGTAGTCAACAATATTATGAAGCAAGCATTTCCAAGTATTATTGATGTTCATTTTACTGCGAATCTGGAATCATTATTAGACCGTGTAGAAGATGGTTCAGTTAACTGGAAAACAGTTGTAAGTAATTTTTATCCTGATCTAGAAGAAGCGGTGAAGGAAGCGGATAAGGAATTACAGGAAATTAAGATAGAAGATGAAGTTTCTGATGTAATATGTGATGTGTGCGGAAAAAACATGGTAATAAAATATGGACCTCACGGTAAATTCCTTGCGTGCCCAGGATTTCCTGAATGTAGAAATACAAAACCGTACCTAGAGAAAATAGGAGTTCCTTGTCCTCTCTGTGGCAAAGATGTTGTAATTCGTAAAACCAAAAAAGGAAGAAAGTATTACGGCTGTGAGAATAACCCGGAATGCGAATTCATGAATTGGCTTAAACCTTCTACCGTTAAATGCCCAAAATGTAGTAGCTTTATGGTTGAGAAGGGTCCTAAATTAGTGTGCAGTGACGAAAAGTGTGGTTTCATAGTATCCAAAGAGTAAAAAATTTATCGAAAAAAATATATTATTTAGAAAATATGTATAAAAATAATATAATAAGTATTGTTTTTGTAAAAAATGTATGTTAAGATTTATGTTGTAGTAGATTTGATGCCTATATTTACGAAATCAAACTACAGTTTTTTATATTTTGAGTATCAAATAGGCGGGGTACTGGGAGGACGTTAAATGAGCGTACAATTGCTAGACAAAACAAGAAAAATTAATAAACTTTTGCACAATAATAACTCACAAAAAGTTGTTTTTAATGATATTTGTGAAGTATTAAGTGAAATTTTAGAATCAAATATTCTTGTGATTAGTAAAAAGGGTAAAGTTTTAGGGGTTAAAAATCGAGATGATATTAGAGAAATCAAAGAACTGATTAAAGATTCCGTAGGAGGCTACATTGACACGCTGCTGAATGAAAGACTTTTAAATGTGTTGTCAACAAAAGAAAATGTTAACCTGATTACACTAGGCTTTGAATTTGATAATGTAAATGATTATCAGGCCATTATCATCCCTATTGATATTGCCGGCGAACGGTTAGGTACTTTATTCTTATACAAGAGTTTTAAACAGTATGATATAGATGATATCATACTCAGTGAATATGGCGTCACTGTAGTTGGACTTGAGATGATGCGTTCTGTAAATGAAGAGAATGCAGAAGAAAATCGTAAAATACAAATTGTAAAATCTGCAATCAGCACCCTTTCTTTTTCTGAATTAGAAGCGATTACTCATATTTTTGATGAGTTAGACGGTAATGAAGGAATTCTTGTTGCTAGTAAAATTGCGGATAGGGTAGGTATTACCAGATCAGTTATAGTGAATGCATTAAGAAAGTTTGAAAGTGCAGGCGTTATTGAATCAAGATCTTCTGGAATGAAGGGGACCTATATAAAAGTTATAAATGATGTGGTATTCGAGGAGTTAAAAAAGCTAAATAATAAGTAAAAATTTATTAAAATAGATAGCTAAATTATAAGTTTTTTATAATAAAATATTCAAATTGAAATGGATTTCAATGATAGCTAAAAGGATTTATGTTAATTCATAAATCCTTTTTTTGATATTTTTGGACAAGATATGGTATAATACTACTAGTTATTAAATATATCTTGTTTTTTTGACAAATTATAGTTATAATTGCATTAAATGAAAGGAGCGGTAAATATTGATAAATTCTAATGCATATAATTACATTAATGTTTTGGACAAAGCTGCTGATGCCAGTTGGAAAAGGAACGAATTAATTAGCAATAATATAGCGAATGTTGACACTCCTGGTTATAAGAGGAAAGATATTCAGTTCCAGACATATTTAATGAATGAAATGACGGGGAATGGCTCATTGGATCAAAAAGTTGCCAATACTAACCTAAATTCCTTGGAAGCTTCCGTTTATACAGATCATGTTTCCTTAAGCTATCGTTTGGACGGTAATAATGTAGACATTGATACAGAATCAGCCAGTCTGGCAGAAAATCAGATTAGATATTATACATTATTAGATTCAATGACTCAGGAATTTAACAGAATAAAGTCTGTTTTATCAACTAACTAGGGGGCTTTTTTATGTCAATTATGAACGGAATGAATATAAGTGCAAGTGGTATGAGTGCACAAAGACTAAGAATGGATATTATTTCACAAAACATAGCTAATGTGAATACCACTAGAGATGAGAACGGAGATGCTTATCGCAGACAGGTTGTTGTATTTGAAGAAAAAAGCTCAGCTCCCTTTAGTCAGTATCTAACCAATGCAACTGGAACAATGACAGGTAATGGTGTAAAGGTAACTAAGATTTTAAAGGATACCGAAACACCTTTGAATATGGTATACGATCCATCCCATCCAGATGCTAATGAAGAGGGATATGTTGCTTATCCCAATGTTAATACAGTAACAGAAATGACAAACCTAATTGATGCAAGCAGATCTTATGAGGCAAATGTAACTGCTTTTAATGCAACAAAGAGTATGGCTTTAAAAGGCCTTGAAGTGGGGAAATAACAGGGGGTAAATAATGGATATTACAGCTTTGAACAGTCTATCAGGTCTGAGTTCCTATACAACGAATATAAAAACGGTAGACAGTGATAATGGAAATAAAACATTTGAACAACTTTTTCAGTCTGCAGTCAACATGATAAATGATACGAATAATTTATCCAATGCTGCTGAACAAGCAGAAATTTCTTATGCACTTGGATTGACTGACAGTACACATGACCTTATGGTTGCACAGCAAAAGGCAAATCTATCCCTTCAATATACTGTAACTGTAAGAAATAAAGTACTGGAAGCATATAAAGAGATTATGAATATCCAATTCTAACTATAGACTAGAGGAGCAAAAGAATGGCTGAGAGATTAAAACAGATACCCATAAGGCTATTAGCTCAATGGAATAAATACACCAGCAAGCAAAAAACAATAATTGTTAGTGTGGTGTCTATTGTGTTTTTAACTTTATTGTTTTTGGGTTATCTGATGAGCAGAACACAATTTAGAACTTTGGTTGTTACTGAGACACCAAGAGACGCAAGCAAAGTAGCAGACTTACTGGAAGAGGAAGGAATTGAATTTAAGCTCGGCAGTGATTCCGTAACTATTTCCGTAGATGAAAAAAGACATTCTGAAGCACTTTTACTTATTGCCGGTAGCGATGTTTCAGCCGATGGACTAACTTTAGAAACCTTAATGAATAATGATTTAAGTACTACAAACAGCGATCGAACACTTAAGAATCATTTATATATTCAGAATGAAATTAGAAAATATTTATTAACTATGACCGGAATATCCGATGCTCAGGTAACGTATGTACCAGATGATAACAGTTACAGTGTACTTACGGAGAAAGAAGATTATCCGGCTAGTGTTGCGTTAACAATTACGGATGAATTTGAATTATCTTCAGCAGAAACAGTAGCAGAATATGTTGCTGCCTCTATTGGTAATGAATCAACAGATAAAATTAAAGTAATTGACCAAAATGGAAATTTGCTATTTGGAGGAAAAGAAGATTTATATTCCGGCAGTGCAAATTCTGTTTTAGAGTATCGTGATAAACTTCAGAATACATATAACAATAATATTTATATTTTAATGATGAAATTAGGATATGATGATGTTCAATCCATGTTTAACTGGAGTTTAAATATGGACAAGGTTACTCAGTTATTTACGGAACAAATTCCAGCAGAAGGGCAGGATCAAGGTTTATATAAGAATTATTATTCTTATGAAGCGGAAAATGCCAGTGGCACTGGGGGAGTTCCAGGAACTGATTCCAATGATGAAACAACTTATAATATTGAGGATAGTTCTGGCTCAGATTCTTCTGTTTCAACATTACAGATTGAATATTTACCAAGTGAACGTGTGACCAATACAGAATTTGAAGTGGGAGCTGTCATACCAGAAGAATCTTCAGGCAGTATTGTGTGTACCCAGGTGGTTACTTATAAAGAAGAAGACTTAGAGTTGCAAGGATTACTGGATGATATTTCTTTTGATGAATATGTATTACAGAATAGTGCCAGAAGGCAATTAGAAGTTGGGGAAGACATTTACAATTTAGTATCTTTAGCCACTGGAATTTCAACGGAGCGCATTCAGATACTGGCATATGAACAACCGGTATTTATTCCAAAAACATCCAATATCGATTGGACACTTTATTTATCCATTCTTTTAGCCGTATTAATTATAGCATTATTATTATTTGTTATATTTAAAGGAACATCTCCAGTGGAAGTGACAGAACTTGAACCTGAGTTATCAGTTGAACAGTTACTTGCTACTACTAAGGAAAATCAAGCGTTGGATGATATTGAATTTAGTGAAAAATCTGAAGCAAAGAAAATGATAGAGAAGTTTGTAGATGAAAATCCAGAGGCCGTTGCACAGTTATTAAGAAATTGGTTAAGTGATGATTATGGCTTATAAGATCAGTATATTCTAGTAAACTTTTAGGAGGATATATATGCCTAAGAATAATGATATGACAGGAATACAGAAAGCAGCCGTGCTATTAATAGCCCTTGGACCTGAGAAATCTTCCAATATTTTTAAACATTTAAAAGAAGATGAAATAGAGATGCTGACTTTAGAAATTGCCAATACCAGAAGCGTTTCTCCCTCAATGAAGGAGCAAATCTTAAATGAGTTTTATGAAATTTGCCTGGCACAACAGTACATAGCAGAAGGTGGAATCGCCTATGCAAAAGAACTATTAGAAAAAGCATTAGGACAGGATAAAGCGAGAGATGTTATCGGTAAATTAACAGCCTCCTTACAAGTTCGTCCATTTGAGTTTGTGCGTAAAACCGATGCAAGTCAGATGTTAAACTTTATACAGGACGAACATCCTCAAACAATTGCACTTATTTTATCCTATCTCTCATCCAATCAGGCTTCCGCCATAATATCCGCATTACCACCGGATAAGCAAGCTGACGTTGCAAAACGTATAGCCCAGATGGATCGTACCTCTCCAGATGTAATTAAAGAAGTTGAAAGAGTGTTAGAGCGAAAACTAGCTTCACTTGTAAATCAGGATTATACAATTGTAGGTGGTGTTGATTCCATCGTGGCAATTTTAAATACGGTGGATCGTGGCACAGAAAAACATATTATGGAAACTCTTGAAATTGAAGAACCTGAATTGGCAGATGAAATCAGAAGGAAGATGTTTGTATTTGAAGATATCTTATCCTTAGATGATAAATCCATTCAAAGAGTACTTCGAGAAATCGATAATAATGAGCTGGCTGTTGCATTAAAGGGCTCTACAGAAGAAGTTCAGACAGTTATTTTCAACAACCTTTCCAAACGTCTTGTTGTTATGATTAAAGAAGATATGGAATTTATGGGACCAGTTCGTTTAAAAGATGTTGAAGAAGCACAACAAAAAATTGTTAATGTGATTAGAAAACTTGAGGATTCTGCTGAGATTATCATATCAAGAGGTGGAGGTGATGAGATAATTGTCTAATATTATCAAATCAAGTCATGTTTTTTTAAATCAGGATAATACAAAAGTAATTAACTCCGATGACAAACTAAACCAACTCTTTTTATTTTTAAATCAAAACAATGGAATAAATGGAGAAATAGCTGCTACGAAAGAAGAGGGATTTCAGGAAGGTTTAAATGCTCTTGTTATTGATCAAAGCAAGGAAGAGTATAATGAAAAATTTCAGGATGAACTTAATAGGCAAAAGGATGAATTACTGGAAAACGCCCACAAGGAAGCAGAATTGATAATTGCAAAAGCCCTGGAAGACAGTAAGCGGACCAGTGAATATTTATATGAAGAAGCACAAAAAAATGGATATGAAGCCGGAATGCTTAAAGCAAGAGCAGAATTAGAAGCCAGAAAGAAACAATATGAAGAGTTGGAGAATAGATTAAAACTCGATTATTCTGAGTTAATAGCCAAATTAGAGCCTGAATTTTGTGATGTCTTAATAGCACTATTAAAGAAATTAACTGGAGTTATAATTGAAGAAAAAAGAGATATTATTTTATATCTCATACATAATGCAATATCACAAGCGGATAACTGCAAAAATTATATAATAAAAACTTCAAAAGAAGATTATGCTTTTGTTTTATCAAAGAAAGATGAATTATTAGAGGTAATCACTGGAGAATCTGTATCTATTGATATTATTGCTGATAAAGACTTGGATAAAAATCAATGTTTAATTGAAACAGAAAGCAGTGTTATTGATTGCAGCCTTGATGTTCAACTTAAGGGAATGATTCAGGATCTTAAACTTCTATCTATTCAGACAGACAACTTTGAATTTATGATCTAACATTATAGAAAATTATACGATACTAAAAGGAAGGGTAGATAAATGACAGTTAGTCTCTATAAATATCATAATTTAATAAATAAAAATTATGCAAAGACCTTAGGTAAAGTTGTTAAGGTTGTTGGACTGACCATTGAATCTATTGGACCTAGTGCAAATTTAAATGATTTGTGTATGATTCAATCAAAAGATAAAAAGCAACAGGTAAGTGCAGAAGTTGTTGGATTTAAAGAAAATAAATTATTATTAATGCCCTTGGGTACTGTTGAAGGAATTGGAATCGGAAGCACAGTGGAATGCTCAAAGGAACCACTAAAGGTAAGGGTTGGAGAAAATCTTTTGGGTAAAGTTTTAGACGGACTTGGACAACCCATAGATAATAGTGAACTGGAATATGAGACAAGTTATTCCATTGAAGCTGCACCTCCTGATCCAATGAAGCGCAAATTAATTGATGAAGTTCTACCCCTTGGAGTGAAAGTAGTTGATGGTATGATTACGGTTGGAAAAGGGCAAAGAATTGGAATATTTGCAGGTAGCGGTGTCGGTAAAAGTACCTTATTAGGTATGTTTGCTAGAAATACAAAAGCGGATATTAATGTAATTGCTCTTATTGGGGAACGTGGTAGGGAAGTACGAGAATTTATTGAACGGGATTTAGGAGAAGAGGGATTACGACGATCTGTTGTTGTAGTTGCAACTTCAGACAAACCTGCATTAATTCGAAAGAAAGCTGCCCAAACTGCAACGGCAATTGCTGAGTATTTCCGAGATTCAGGAAAAGATGTTTTGCTAATGATGGATTCCCTTACTCGTTTTTCCATGGCCCAGCGGGAAATTGGACTTGCATCAGGAGAACCGCCTGTTACAAGAGGATATCCTCCAAGTGTCTACTCTGAAATGCCAAAACTCCTTGAAAGAGCTGGTAATTCAGAAGTTGGTTCTATTACCGGCTTATATACTGTTTTAGTGGATGGTGATGATTTTAATGAACCAATCACAGATACTGCAAGAGGTATATTAGATGGACATATTATGTTAACCAGAAAGCTTGCTAATAGAAATCATTATCCTGCCATTGATGTTCTTCAGAGTATCTCACGTGTTATGAGTTCTATTATTTCAGAGGAGCATAAGAAGATATCTGGTAAATTAAAGATGGTTTTGGCTACCTATAATGAAGCAGAAGATTTAATCAATATTGGTGCCTATAAAAACGGTTCAAATAAAAACATAGATTATGCCATTTCAAAAATTGATGCTGTAAATGGGTTTTTATTACAGGAAGTCGATGATAAATTGACCTTTGAAGCAATCATAAATGAACTGGCCCAGATATTTTCAGATTAGGTGGTTAAATGGTAAAGTTTAAATATAATTTAGAAAATATTCTTAATATTAAATATAAAATGGAAGAACAAGCAAAGACAGCCTATGGCAATGCAAATCAGCGACTGTTAAGTGAACAGGATAAATTAAAAGTACTATTTGATAAAAAAGCTTTTTATCAGGAACAACTTAGAAAATTAATGATTTCAAACTTAAATATACAAGAAATTCAGAGAAATGAAAACGGTGTTGAAGTAATTAAACTTTATATAAAACAACAGGAAGTTGCAGTAAAAAAAGCGGAGCAACAGTTGGAAATTGCAAGAACTAAATTAAATGCTGCTATTCTTGAGAGAAAAACTTATGAAAAATTAAAAGAAAATGCATTTTTAAACTTTATAAAAGAATATGAAGATGAACAAAGAAAAGAAATTGATGAATTAGTTAGTTATAAATATAATAGTCCTGCTGACAACCTGGAGGAATAATAATGGCAAAGAAAAAAAAGCAAGATAAATTAGATAAATCAAATAAAAAGGAAAATGCAAAGCACAGAATCAGTGGATTATTTCTTGTGCTTCTCATTGTGTTTGTATGGTTGGCTATTTTTGCTCTGCTAATTAAGTTAGACGTAGGAGGTTTTGGAAGTTCTATCTTAAGACCATTAATTAAGGATGTGCCAATCATTAATCGTATTCTACCGGCAGTACCTGATGATTTGATAGCTTATGAAAATAATTATCCCTACCAGTCAATTGAGGATGCTGTAGAGTACATTAAAGAGTTAGAAGCATCCAATGAGAGCTTAAAACAGGAAAGTCAGTCAGAACAAGATAGAATTGCAGAACTTGAAGCTGAGGTTTCTCGACTAAAAACCTTTGAAGATAATCAACTGGCATTTGAAGAGAGAGTGAAAGAATTTGACACAAATGTAGTATTTGGTGATACAGCGCCGGATATAGAAGAGTATAAAAAATACTATGAAGAAATTAATCCTGCCAATGCAGAAGAATTATATAAACAGGTTGTAGAGCAAACCCAAATATCAGAATCTATTATTGAAAAAGCTGATATCTACAAAAAAATGGATCCTGCCGCTGCTGCAAATATATTTGAAACCATGAGTGCAGACATTGATTTAGTAGCACAAATGCTTCTTAGCATGAGTTCAAGTGAAAGTTCATTAATTTTAGAAGAAATGGATGCTACAATTGCTGCTAAAATTACGAAAAAGATGTTTATTATGGATGAAGTAAATTAAAATTAACAGATTGCACACAAGATATTAAATGGATTTATTTCCAAAGAATGAAAGGGAAAAAATCCATTTTATATAAACTATATTAATTTTTAAAATATACAAAAGAAAGGAGGAAACCAAAAATGACACGGAGTATATTGTTAACTGTTAAGAACAACTACAAAGACAATACGAATTCCTCATCCTTATCAACTGCAAAAAACAATAAATCATTTGTTTTTGAAAATATCTTTGATAATAATTTAAAGGAAAAAGATAATACAGTTAAGAAAAAGGAGCCTGAAAGTAGAAAAGGAAATTCATTAACCCAACAAAACATTGGGAAAACCAAAGTTCTTGCAAATGAGTCAAATCCTTCTCAGAAAATTAGCCAGACGAAAATTAGAGGGAACAATGAAATTGTAGGAAATGAAGATGTAAATGAAAATTCAGTTGTGTTAGAAAAGGTCAAAGCAATTCTTAGCAGTACGAAAGACACTATAAAATCGGTACTTAACATAAGTGAGGAAGAGCTTTTGCAATACATGGAGAATCTGGGTTTTGTAGCTGCTGATTTACTTAATTCTGAGAATATTAAACAATTAGTATTAGAGATAAGTGGGCAGGAAGACATAACTTCTGTTTTAATGAATGAACAATTGTCAGAATCCATGAATCGTATACTTTCTACAGTGAAAGAACTAATTGCTGGACAGGAAGAGATGCTTACACAGGATGTATTAGATCAGCTCATGTTGTTAGAAGAGAATATTGCTTCTGCAAAGGATGAGATGGTATCTGATTTACAGACCATAAGTGATGGTTCTGGAGTAGATAATCTAACTGTTGTTACAAAGGAAGCAGTTTCAAAGGAACCGATTTTAGAGAAAACAGTTGGTTTTATGGGAAAAGATTTCTTTGCCATGAAAGAAAATATTGTAGAAGAAGTAGAAACTGATACTTTAAATTCCCAGATTTCATCTGTTTCTGAAGAAAGTAACTCAATGTCTTCTTTTAGCGAATCATTAGATTCTTCACAGGAAGATAATCTAATGAAGGATCAGCAAATAGAACTACTTTTGGCTAATGAAAAGGACAGCCAGGGTACGCTGGAAGAAAACGGGGAAATTTACCTGCAGAATATTCTGGGATTTAAACCTTCCGAACAATTAAATTTGCAGAATCCAATTACTAACTTAAGTGAATTTCAAGAGATAACAAAACAAATTGTTGAGCAGATTAAAATTGTAATTAACCCAGAACAGACTTCAATGGAACTTTCCCTTAACCCAGAAAGCCTAGGTAAAATTAATCTGGCAGTTGTTTCTAAAAATGGAGTAATGACAGCACAGTTTACCACTCAGAATGAGACGACAAAAGAAGCATTAGAAAGCCAAATGCAGGTTCTAAAGGATAATTTAAATAATCAGGGCTTAAAAGTAGAATCAATTGAAGTAACAGTTTCTAATTTTGAATTTAACCAAAGCAGTAATCAGGCATTTACCAATCAAGGGGAACATGGGAGATCACAAAATAGAAATTTGAGCCCTTATGAAGAAGAATTAGAAACTAATAAAACAGAAGAAATCAAATTATTATCAAGTGTTATGGAACAGCTTGGTAACAGTGTTGATTACACAGCATAATTATATCTATTAGGAAAGGAGGAACTTATGAGTGAATTAGTACAAGGTGTTCAAAATGGAACCACGACTCCAACACAAACAACTTCGGCAACATCAGCTTTAACCAACAGTGCACTTGGTAAAGACGCATTTTTACAGCTTTTAGTTACACAGATGAAATATCAAGATCCATTAAATCCCAATTCAGACACTGAATTTGTTGCTCAATTAGCTACCTTTTCCCAATTAGAGCAAATGCAGAATCTAAGTCAGACAACTACAAATTCCCAGGCTTTTAGCTTAGTAGGCCAAAATGTTGTTGTTAAAGTTATCGGAACTTCAGGTGAGGTTACCTATAAAGAAGGAACTGTTGATTTTGTTACTATCTCTAATGGAAAAGTTCAGTTATCCGTTGATGGAAATAAATACAATATGGATCAGCTGGAGAGAGTGGTAGATAGTTTATATATTCTTAAACAGGGAGCGCCATCCATTGATCAAAAAATAACTTTGGAGTATGATAAATCAACTCCGGCGGATTTAACTTTTGAAGCTAATATGGGAACAGGAGATACCGTTGCTTCTGATGTTGCAATTGTAATTAATGGAGTGTTAGTAGACTCTGAGGATGTTACGGTAAATAATAATAAAATAACCATTAAAAAAGAAGCGTTATCAGATTTAGAGGTGGGAAGTTATAAGGCAACCATAGTCTTTAATGATTCCTTATACACTACTGTCACAGATAAATTAACCATAAATGTGAAAAATACGAATCCTGAGGCTGCCGTAAGTAAAGCTTTCGATACAAATAAGAAATCCTTTCAGGAAGTGTTGTTAGAGAAGCAAAATATTGAAGGTCAGGAATTACTTAAATTTTCAAAGCATGCAAATGAAAGACTGGCAAGCAGAAATATTGATTTAACAACAACTCAGTTGGAGAGGCTTGAAACCGGTGCCAGAAAAGCACAGGCGAAGGGTATTAACGAGTCACTTGTAATGGTTGATAATATTGCATTTATAGTAAATACAAAGAGTAATACAGTAATCACTGCAGTAAATGACAGTGATGATAAAATTTTTACAAATATTGATGGAGCTGTAATTATTTAATTTATGCTGGACCTTAGGGAAGCATAATACCCTTGAATGACAGATAGGGTATACAGAGAAAATACAAAATCTGATTGAAACAATCAGAGCAGATTAGGAGGTCATTAATTATGATGAGATCATTATATTCTGGTGTATCAGGTTTAAGAGTTCACCAGACCAAAATGGATGTAATTGGTAATAATATATCCAACGTAAATACGGTAGGTTTTAAAGCCAGTTCAGTTAATTTTTCAGATATATTCTATCAGACAACTCAGAGCGCAACAGGACCTAATGAATCAACAGGTGCAGCAGGTCGCAATGCTATGCAGATAGGTTTAGGTTCAAATGTAGCTTCCATTACAGCATCCATCACCCAGACCGGTGGTGCACAAAGAACAGATAATCCTTTTGATGTGATGATATCCGGCGATGCATTCTTTGTCGTTAATAGCGGCGGCACCAATTATTTTACAAAAGCCGGTGCTTTCAGTGTTGATGCAGGTGGAACTTTAACCACTGCATCAGGGGCTGCTGTTATGGGATGGCAGGTGGATCCAGACGATGAAACAAAGACTCTGGCAGCAGCAGTGTCACCTTTAAAAATCATGTCACCTGAAAATTTATATTCTCCTCCGGCAGCTACTACAGATGCTTACGTATCTGGTAATATAGATAGTAAGGATACACAGGTGGCTTTTGGAGCCAGTGGTAAGGCGGTAAATGTTTCTTTCTATGATAATATGGGTTATAGCTATACTGCTAATTTTAATATTATGCAAGTTAACGCAACTACAACAAATCAG
>JAQSYR010000217.1 GCA_029256035.1 Anaerocolumna sp.
GATACCGGATGCCTCAGACATTTTCCTGACTACCATACATTTGCATCCTCCAAGAGCAGAAAGAAGAGTCTCACCGGGGCACATACCTTCATTGCTGCCACCTGCTTCTTTTGCCTGGTCCATACGAAATCCAAAACCCCTTGATAAACAGTCAACTTTCAATCCTTCTCCTAATGTAACTTCTGCTTTTAGTGTTTCTACCGCCATTTTAAACCTCCTATATTATACATAATTAGTATTCTTACAAAATCTAAAATTATTCAATTAATTTTTATAATCCTAGGTCAATAAATATTGTATTTTTAATCCAATCTGATATAATGGCTCATAGAACAAAAAATAGAAAAAGTGAGATAATATATGATAGTAGAGAGTTTTCAAATGGAGGATACCTTTGCACTAGGTGTAAAAATAGGTGAACATGCAAAAGCGGGACAAGTTTTTTGCTTGCTTGGTGATCTTGGTACGGGTAAGACGGTATTTACCCAGGGGTTTGCAAAAGGGTTAAAGATTACAGAGCCTGTAAATAGTCCAACTTTTACTATTGTTCAGGTATACGATACAGGTAAGCTTCCATTTTTTCATTTTGATGTATATAGAATAGAAGATATAGAGGAAATGTACGAAATAGGTTATGAGGATTACTTTTACGGACAGGGCGTTTGCTTAATTGAATGGTCTAATTTAATTGAGGAGTTACTCCCAGAAAAACGTACCGTGATTACAATTGAAAAAGATTTGGAAAAAGGCTTTGACTATAGAAAAATAACCATCGAAGATGAAAATTAAAAGGAGGGTGAATTATGAAACTTTTAGCAATTGACAGTTCAGGATTAGTCTTGCAGGAGATTGATGGAATTGCAGTGGCTGCAGGACCAGGTTCCTTTACAGGCCTAAGGATAGGATCCTCAACGGCAAAAGGTTTGGCATTGTCCTTAAATAAGCCAATCATTAGTATACCAACGGTGGAGGGGCTAGCTTATAATCTTTATGGAACAGATAAACTTATTTGCCCAATAATGGATGCCAGAAGAAATCAAGTATATACTGGCATCTACGAATTTGCAGATAGTCAGATGCATACCCTGGTATCTCAAAAAGCAGTAGGGATTGAGGAGATTGCTGCAGAAATCAATGCAAGGAACCGAGAAGTTATATTCCTTGGGGATGGGGTTGAAGTATATAAAGAACAGTTAAAAAATTTAATGTCCGTACCATATCATTATGCACCCATACATTTGGCAAAACAGCGTGCAGGAGCCATTGGGGCCTTGGGAATTCTGTATTATAAGAATGGCAAAACGGAAAATGCCGATGACCATGAGCCTATCTATTTAAGACTTTCGCAAGCAGAACGTGAACTGGCAGAAAAACAGCAGTCGGGTAAAGAAAAAGGAGTAATAGTTTGCTGATACGTTACATGAATGAATTAGATCTACAAAAGGTTTATGAGATTGAGTGCAGTATTTTCTCGTTACCGTGGAACATAGATGATTTTAAAAAATCATTAAACAATAAAGATAACCTGTACCTTGTAGTAGAAGAGCAAGGAGGAATCTTAGGTTATTGTGGCTTGTGGGGTGTTGTAGGGGAAGGCCAGATTACTAATGTGGCAGTAGGGAAACAATACCAAGGCCAAGGCATTGGAAAAGCAATGCTTACTAAATTAATTGAACTAGGAAGGCAACATGGCTTGGAAGCATTTACTCTTGAAGTAAGAGAGAGCAATCTTTCGGCAATTGGCCTTTACCACAAACTTGGATTTAGTGACGCGGGAATACGGAAGAATTTTTATGAAGCTCCAGTGGAAAATGCACTGATAATGTGGCTGAATTAGAATTATATCATGATTTAAACAGGGTAACACAGTGAAATGACGGAACTGTAGTTATGATTCTGCCAATGATCTGCTTGCTATAACAGTAATTCCCACTGTAAATATGGTGCATTATCCGTTATAATGTTCTTAGGGATAAGTTATTGGCCAAGCTAGCAGGAGGGGTATCATATGGAAAAAAATAAAACAAAAAGAATTGTAAAAATAAAAGATATTTACTGCAACGTATGTGGCAAACAGATAAAGGTTGAGAATGGTATAGTAAAAGAGGATGTATTTGAAGCAACGAAAGAATGGGGTTATTTTTCAAGGAGAGATTTAGAAGTTCACAGATTTAATATTTGTGAAAGCTGCTATGAGGAAATGATCCAAAAATTTAAAATTCCGGTTGAAGTATTGAATAAAAAAGAAGTCATGTAAGGAATTATGTAAATTCTTTCTTCTGTGAAGTTAATGCCGGATAAACCATGAGCAATCTATAGTTGTAGCAATAAAGCATATTATATAGAAAAGTATTCCGTCAAAGCCTGGAGATTGTATCCAGGCTTATTTTTGGTTTAATGAGACTCTACCAACTTCCCAATATAATAAAAAGTGCTACGGGCAGGCCCCTAAAGTATCACATTTCCAACCTTTGGCGGCAAACTATTGATTATGAATACTGGTTATGTTATATTGTAAATAGATAAGAGCGAATTATAGTAATTAAAAAAATGTTAATAATTAAAAAAGAGACAATATTCCATATAGATATTTAATTGTATAAGCAATTCAGAAAAAGAGATTTTAGAGAGAATCAGGTGTGGAACTTCAAAGAAATAACATACCTATAGAAACAGTGAGGATTTTACATGTTAGATGTTTGTTTACTTGGTACAAGCGGCATGATGCCACTGCCTAACCGGTGGTTGACTGCGTTAATGACTAGATTTAATGGTTCCAGTTTGTTAATTGATTGCGGAGAAGGAACCCAGATTGCAATCAGAGAGAAGGGATGGAGTGTTAATCCCATTGACATTATTTGTATTACACATTTCCATGGGGACCATATTAGTGGCTTACCTGGGCTTCTCCTATCCATGGGAAATGCAGACAGAACAGACCCTGTCACCATGATTGGTCCAAAAGGGTTAGAAAAGGTAGTAAATTCTCTTCGTATTATTGCACCTGAGCTACCATTTGACATAAATTTTATAGAACTTAGCGGCCCTTCAGAGGAAATAAGAATAAATGGATATGTAATTAGAGCTTTTCGTGTAAATCATAATGTAACATGTTACGGCTATAATGTGATAATTGAACGGGCGGGAAGATTTTCCCCTGAGAAAGCACAGGAAAATAATGTTCCTCAAAAATTCTGGAACCGCTTGCAAAAGGGCGAAAATATTCAAGACGAAGACAGAATATTAATTCCGGATATGATATTAGGCCCTCCCCGCAAAGGAATCAAATTGACTTATTGCACGGATACAAGACCGGTACCTGCTATTGTGGAAAGCGCAATGAACTCTGATTTGTTCATTTGTGAAGGAATGTATGGGGAAAAAGATAAAGACGATAAGGCAATAGACCATAAACATATGACATTTTATGAAGCAGCTAATTTAGCAAAGAATGCGGAGGTAAGTGAACTCTGGCTGACCCATTACAGTCCTTCCTTAGTAAGACCGGAAGATTACCTAAATGATACAAGAGCCATTTTTAAC
>JAQSYR010000218.1 GCA_029256035.1 Anaerocolumna sp.
TATATAAAAAGATAAAGAGTAAAACAACCATAAGAAGCGCAAAATAAGTAAGCATATTGTGTCCTGATAAAATATTACCAATTACAGGTATGTCCTTGATCAGTGGTATTTGTATGCTGGGAAATGAATAACTTTTCAAAGAGGAACTAGAACCTTTCTCCCCGGTGGCCAACTGGAGAACAAAAACTGTTAAGCCTGTAGCCATTGTGTTAATTGCAGTACCACAAAGAACTGCATTTGCTTTTAATATCAGATGAAAATATGCAAATAGGGTACTTACCACTAGAGCGGCTCCAATTCCCGCAACGATACCCCAGAATAAGTTTCCGCCAAATGCACTGCCAAGGACACCAGCTAATGCTGATATTAACATAATGCCTTCTAATCCAAGATTAACCACTCCTGATTGTTGGCATATGGCAGCCCCCAATGCGCATAGTAAAATGGGTGTGGCAACGCGGATCCACATAAATAGAAAGTCAATAACAAATGAATAATCAAACATTCGCTCCATCTCCTCCCGTTGCCGTATCTTGGTTTGCTGCCTTAACAATCATTTTCTGTTTCCATTTGTTTAGAAGTGCTTCTGCTGCAATCATTAATATAATAATACCCTGAATAATTACTACAACATCACTACTTACATCACTATTTCGTGCCATAATATTAGCACCAACATTCAAATAACCAATAAATAATGCCGCTACCGGAACCATAAGTGGATTGTTTCGGGCAAGGAGTGCAACGGCAATACCGGTCCAGCCATAACCAGGTGAAGCAGTCCACTTAAATCGATCATACATACCTAATAATTCAGATGCTCCTCCGATACCTGCAAAGGCACCTGCTATAATCTGTGCTAAAATCATGATTTTTGTAACTTTAATACCGGAATAATTAGCAAAGGTTATGTTATCTCCAGTAATTCGAAGTTTCATTCCAAACGTGGTTCGATAGAGCAACAGATAGGCTAAGATACAAAGCAGAATTGCTAATATAACACCAAAGTGAATTCTGGTTCCATCAATTAACGCAGGTAACGTAGATGTTTCAAGAAAGAGGCGGGAAGCTACACTTGAGCTACTGGTTTCACGAAAGTAGTAATTCAACATATAAACAGTGAAAAATTGCACTATATAATTAAACATCAAAGAAGTAACTACTTCTGATACTTGCCATTTTACTTTCAAAAGAGCTGGAATACTAGCTACTGCCGCTCCCAAAATACCTGCAAAAAGCAGAGCAATCATTGGATGAAGTCCTGGAGGCAGAGGGCAGGAAATAGCAATTATCATTGCACCAAGTGTTCCTATAAAAAATGAACCTTCTGCTATCATGGAGAATTGTCCAGCACCAAAGATCATTATGACTGCCAGTGAAGTAAACATAAGGGGTGATGCTGCCTCAATTATATTCCCAATACGGCGTAGTGATGTAAAGGGTCCAATGAAAAAGTTAAAAAATGCATTCATGGGATCAGAACTTGTTCCTAACACGATTAATATGACAAGTGCCAAAGCAACTAAGATTGTAAGTGCCATTTTTGAAAGGTCAACCATAAGTCGAATTCTTTTATTACTATCCATGGATTACCTCCTTAATCTCGTTACTTGACTGCTTATGTATACCTAGCATATACCCCCCTAATTGAAGCTCCGTAATCTTAGAAGTATCTGGGAAATACGCTACAATCTGGCCTTCATGGAAAACAACAATACTGTCTGCTAATCCAATTACCTCGTTTAAGTCTGAGCTAATTAGTAGGACTGCTTTCCCTTCATCACGCATAGCAATCAAACGTTTATGTATGAATTCCGTTGCTCCAACATCAACACCACGGGTTGGCTGATCTGCAATAATCACTTTTGGTTGATTGGATAATTCCCTGGCTAGTACTGCCTTTTGAATATTTCCACCTGATAAACTATCAATCCTAACATCAGGATTTTTGCATAATATTTGGTATTGCTTAACCATTTCCAGTCCATATTGCTTTATCTTCTTTTTATTAATAAAACCATGCTTTGAAAATTTGTGGTCAGAAATCTTATCAGATAATATATTTTCCACTATAGATAAGTTGGGAGCAACCCCTGTTGTCATTCGGTCTTCTGGAATATGAGAGACTGCAAGTCCACGGATATGACTAATACTTAATTTTTTGATTTCTGTCTTACAGATTTGAATAGAACCAGCGTTATATTTTCTCAGTCCACATAGTGCTTCCACAAGTTCTGACTGCCCATTGCCCTCAACCCCAGCAACTCCAAGAATTTCTCCTTCACGTAGGGTAAAAGAAATATGGTTAATGCAAGGTTTTCCCGTATCACATAAAATCATGAGATCTTTCACCTGAATTACTGGTTTCCCAGAACTTGCAGGAGTTTTTTCAATATTTAATATAACATCCCTTCCAACCATAAGATTAGAAATATCTTGTTCCGAAACGTCACTAACATTATATACACCCATTGACATTCCATGGCGTATGATGGTGATTCTATCACATAGTTCTTTCACTTCGTTTAACTTATGGGAAATAAATATAATTGTATATCCACTATCGCGCAACCGTTTTAGTTCTTCAAATAATTCAGTGGTTTCCTGGGGAGTTAATACAGCAGTAGGTTCATCTAATATGAGTATTTTTGCACCACGATACAGTGCTTTTAGTATTTCGACTTTTTGTTTTTGTCCTACGGTTAAATCAGCAATTTTTTTTGTGGGATCAATTTTTAGATTAAATTTTTCACCAATCTCTTTTACCTTCTTAATAGCTTCCCTAATTCTTCACCAAAAATAATTTTCATTAGTGTTGATTTACCTGCACCATTTTCACCAGACAAGGCATGAATTTCTCCATAATTAACAGAAAAATTAACACCTTTATTCGCAACAACACCATTAGAATAGACTTTTACTATGTTTTCCATCCGTAATGCTTCTAATTTTTCCATTATTCAACTCCTTATTAAATACATGGATATAAAAACTCAATCATTTAATACATGAATCTAGAGAAATATTATTGTTAAAAGAAGAAAGAGTCTGTTTGCCAGACTCTTTCGCTGACGCGCTGCAATAAGCTTATCTGATTCAGCACTCATACTATTTACATTAATTATTTCATACTGTCTCTCAATGCTGCTACTTCTTCCGTGGTCATATTTAATGCACTATTTATTTTAATCTCACCCTTAATTATCTTATCTTTTACTACATTCAGATTATCAACAATAGCTTGTGGAACGATGGTATTAAAGTTTTCATTTTCTGCTAATCCAATTGCACCACTTTCTAATCCCAATGTGTAATTTTCTTCAAAAGACATCTCATTATTTTGTGATGCTTTTACAGCAGTTAATAAGGATTCTCCTACATTCTTTAGGGTTGAAGTTAAAATATTTTTAGCAATCTCAGGTTGTCCTTCAATTAATTGAGAATATAAGTCCTGATCACAAGCAATTAAATATTTATCTACATTACTAGCAGCTGTAGCAGCACCAATGATACTTTGGGAAGCTGGAGCATAAACAATTTGTGCTCCTTGATTATACAGCTGGGTTGTCATTTCAAGACATTTTGGAACATCTTCAAAAGCTCCTACATAGGAAGTAAGTACTTGGATTTCTGGGTCTACAGATTTAACACCTTCTAAGTAACCAACCAGGAAATCATTAATACCGGCAATATCCATAGAACCTACAAAACCTAATGTTCTCTTAGTTGCATCGATTTTTTGGTCACCAGAATCTAGCATCTGAGCTGCAAGTACACCTGCTAAGTAAGCACCTTCGTACTGTTTATAACTAATTCCCATAACATTGTTTTCCGTTACCGCTTCTCGTTCAATACCACAGTCAAATGCGATAAACTTTTTATCAGGATATTGAGCTGCCGTTTGTTCTAAAAGTTCTTTCACTGACCATGTACCTGCTACAATAATATCCCAGTCTTGTTCTGATACATCTAGAAAATGACCTTCATAACTTGTTTCGTCACGACCCATTTCTACTACTTTTACTTCTGCGCCAAGTTCATTTTTGATCTTTTCAACTCC
>JAQSYR010000219.1 GCA_029256035.1 Anaerocolumna sp.
AAACTCCTAGCAATGAAACTATTTATACTCTTTACCTTTACTTTATTAATTCTAACGGTAACCAGTGAACTCATTCTCTATTATGGAAAAAGGCAGAATTCTCCGGTATCTGATGATAAACCACAGAATAATGGGGGTATTTTGACAGAACCTACAGAAAATGAAGGCACTGATTTACCGAAGGAGGATATTAATAAGAATAATGATAAAATTTCTGAGAGCAGTGCTTTGGAGGATGGGAAGGATACAACAAATAAAACTCCTGCATCTAATGATACTGTTCTTGTTTTTGGTGGCGATATTTATATGTCTGATAGTATTATAAATAATTATAAATCAAAAGGAATTAAAGGTGTTCTTTCTGAGGACTTGCTGGAGGAAATTAGACTGGCTGATATTGCTATGATGAATCAGGAATTTGCCTTTAGTTTACGGGGAACCCCTATGGAGGATAAACAATTTACTTTTCGCATTGATCCTAAGTATGTTAATATCTTTAAAGATATGGAAATAGATATTGTAACTCTTGCTAACAATCATATTTTGGATTTTGGAAGAGATGCACTGGAAGATTCCTTTTCTACACTTGAGAATGATAATATAAAATATGTAGGTGCAGGAAGAAATCTTGGAGAAGCCAAACAGGCAGAGTATTTTGAAGTGAATAATAAAACAATTGCTATTTTAGGAGCTTCCAGAGTGATTCCGGTTGTAAATTGGAATGCAGGAGAAACTACGTCAGGTTTGTTAACTACTTATGATGCCACAATTTTAGTGGATGAAATAAAAATGGCAAAAGCAAATAGTGATACTGTAATCGTATATGTACACTGGGGAATTGAAAGAAATACATACCCTGAGGATTATCAAAGAAATTTGGCAAAACAGTATATTGAGGCTGGCGCTGATTTAATCGTTGGAAGTCATCCCCATGTATTACAAGGGATTGAATATTATAATGGAAAGCCAATTGTGTATAGCCTTGGAAATTTCATGTTCTATGGAACGATTAAGCAAACAACATTATTAAAGGTTATAATTAACCAGGAAAATGAAGTAAGTATAAAATTATTACCTTGTAAAGCAGCCAATGGACAGACCTTTTTGCAAACAAAACCAGAAGAAATCAAAAAGTTTTATCAGGAAATAGAAAGTATTTCTTATGGCATATCAATTGATGAAAACGGGATGATTCCATAAGGATTATCAAACAATTTAACTAATTTTGCAAAAAATATAAAAATATTTTACAATATCATTACAATTATGATATAATAGTTCATGCCAGTATTTGGAACAAATGAGTAACAAATTCGGAAGACTAGAATCATAGGAGATATGATATGAAGAAGTATGAATATGACAATAGTAAAGAAAAGGGTTATGATAAATCCAGTAAAACAACTAGAGATAATCAATTAAATCAACAAAATGAAGAATTTGATATTTTAAAGTGGCTCGATGAAAATATTAGAGATGATGTACCATTAGATGAAAAATTACAAAAGGAACAGGAAGAAGAAGACCTATTAAGCCTTATTAATGCTTCACTTGCAGAGCAAGTATGTACGGAGATGGATCATCTCTCCAGACGATTAAAAAAAGGTGGTAAGTTTCCTACATGGCTGAAAGTAACCGGCTCTGTTCTTGGAGCTCTTGTTATGATATGCTTTTTATTAATTGTAACGCCTGGAGGACGTAATTTAATTCTAAGTGCAGCAACTAATTTTGCTTATAATCAATTAAATTATGAAGAAGGCACCCAGGTAGTACATCAGACAGTGGAAGATGATACCGACCTTATCGGGAATCAGAATGTGGAAGAAGCAAATGTTGAATGGAAGGTGCCAGTTCAAGAGGATGGAGCCAGACAGGAAGAGGGAATCATCAACATATTACTGCTTGGAGAAGAAGCGATAGACTCTGGCAGCGGCAGAGGAAGAACCGATTTAATGATAATAGCTACCATGAATACCAAGGACAAGTCTCTAAAGCTAACATCACTTATGCGGGATACGTTAGTTCAAATTCCCGGGTATCAGGATAATAAGTTAAATGCTGCTTATGAAATTGGAGGAGTACCTCTGCTTTATGAAACCATAGCATTAAACTTTGATGTAAAATTAAATGGCTATGCTAAAGTCGGTTTTGATGATTTTGAAGATATTATAAATCGAATTGGGGGTATTCATATTAAGCTTACTGAGGCAGAAGCGGATTATCTTAATACAACCAATTATATCTCCAATCCAGAATACAGAAATGTAAAAGCTGGATTGCAGTGGATGAATGGAAACCAGGCTTTAGGGTATTGCAGAGTACGCTATGTTCCAACAGGAGACCATGAAAGTAATGATTACGGCCGGACTTCCAGACAAAGAATTGCCTTAAACGCTATATTTGAGCAGGTGAAATCACAAAGTTTGCCTGAACTGTCATTACTATTAATTGATTTACTTCCTATGGTTACAACGGATATTACCAGAGATGAATTTGCAGGTTATTTAAAAGAAGCAGTGAATATAGGTTTTCCGGAGATACAAGAATTAAGAATACCGGCAGATAACACATTTCAAGAAGGCTATGTTAGAAAGATGTCAGTGTTGATACCGGACTTAGATGCTAATGTATCTATGTTACATGAATTTATCTTCGGAAACAGTGAAACACTTATGGAATAGGAATTACATCATTACCAATATGTATTCAATATTTCAAAGGATACTTTGTAAACAATTTCGGTAAAACTGAATTGATTACATAGTATCCTTTTTAATTTTACTTTTATAAATTTTGAATATCTTTAATTAAAAATCATATATTATAGATAGACTTGTCAAATATCAAAATAATGTTTATCTGGAGATTGGAGACAGAAATGATTGTGAATAAAAAGTTTCAAAATTTGTTGGGAAAATATTATAGAAATCAAAGTATAAGAACTAGAAACAAATTTTATATAGTGAGAGATAACAAAAGTAAATCCAATCCAATTACATATTATTTGATTTTATTATTCATAGCAACAGTGATTAGTGGTTATATGATGAATTATATAGGTTTACATATGGCGGTGAAACAGGTGACTACCCAGGGAATCGATTATGATGCATTTCGTGAAATGATTCTTGAAAAGAAACAACTTGAAACTATGATTCATAATTTAAACAATAGAAGTGGTAATAATAACATGCTAAGAACCAGTTTAGATGATTTCACATTATCTATGATGTTATCTAATTATGGTAGAAATGGTAATAAAATAGTCAGCAAAAACAATCTAAGCTATTTGTATAAAAAGTTAAAAACGAATAGTAGTTTTTTAGAGCTAAAAGAATATTATACTTCCATCTTCTCAGATATATCCTGCTTTCCAACGGGAGTTATCCAGGGGAAAAATTGTGACTATTCCATGACCAATACATGGAACAGTTATCGAAGTTATGGTGGAAATCGACGACATGAAGGCACAGATATATTCCCGGAGGAAAATATACGGGGGGTTTATCCGGTTGTCAGCATGACAGAAGGAATCGTGGAAAAAATGGGCTGGTTAGAACAGGGAGGATACCGTATTGGGATTCGGGGGAAAGAAGGAGCCTATTATTATTACGCTCATTTAGATTCTTATGCCAAGGATGTCCAGATTGGCGACTTTGTAAAGGCAGGACAATTCCTTGGATTTATGGGAGACAGTGGGTATGGAAAAGAGGGTACCATAGGCATGTTTGATGTGCATCTTCACTTTGGAATCTATGTTGAAACTCCCTTTGGTGAATTAAGTGTGAATCCCTATTGGATTCTACTGTATTTAAAAAGCAGCTAAAAAAATATACAAACATATGGTTTTGTGGTATAATTAGTCAAGTAGTAACTTAAAAGGAGTAGGGGATATGGAAATACAATTATGGCGGGAGATTTTAGACCCTTATGTTTTAGCAGTAGATGAGTTAACGGTGAAATTCAAGCATATTATTGAAGAATATAGAAAAATGGGAGAATATTCACCCATTGAGCAGGTAGACGGCAGAGTAAAAACCATTTCAAGTATACTTGAGAAAGCCCAAAAAAAACAGGTTGACTTAGATGAAATCGAAGAAAAAATAGAGGATATTGCAGGAATTCGAATTATTTGCCAATTTGTTGAAGATATTAACCGGGTTGTTGATATCATTAAGAAGCGGACAGATATGAATATAAAAAGTGAAAAAGATTATATAACCAGCATGAAGCCTAGTGGTTACAGAAGCTACCATGTGATTATTTATTATACGGTTCAGACTCTAAGAGGTACAAAAGAAATTCAGGTTGAGATACAGATTCGTACTTTGGCAATGAACTTTTGGGCAACCATCGAACATTCTCTTCAATATAAGTACAAGCAGAATATGCCAGAACATATTCAGAGCAGGCTTACAAAAGCAGCAGACGCCATTATCTGTCTGGACCAGGAAATGTCACAGGTACGGGATGAGATTATGGATGCACAGAATTCATTTAAAGTTAAAGCCAATATTGTTGCAGATATTTTAACTAATATACAGAATCTATATAAAGTAGCTAATAAGCGTGACGTAATGAAGATTCAGGATGAATTCTTTGAGATATATGAAACAAATGATTTAGAGCAGCTAGAGCGTTTTGCAAAAGAACTTGATATCATATCAGAAGGTTACAGGGCCCAAAGCTTATGGTAGAGCAGGAAAATTGGGAAACTTCCAATCTACTATTAATACAATAATTTCGTTTTACAATTGCCGTTTGTGGCAAGAAAGGAGAGTATGAAATTAACACCAGAGGAATTTGAGAAAATAACTCCTTATGAGATTAAACGAATCCCATGGATAGAGAATGGCTATTATTATAATAGTAAGGAACAGCCAGCAAGGCATCCACATTACCATGGGGGATTATATTATATACAGGAACCAAGTGCTATGACGCCGGCGAATTTACTTCCGGTTAACCCAGGAGATAAAGTATTAGATCTCTGTGCCGCACCAGGCGGCAAGAGCACTGAGTTAGGCGCAAAATTAAAAGGAGAAGGGGTATTAGTTACAAATGATATTAGTAACTCCAGAGCAAAGGCACTTTTAAAAAATATTGAACTATTTGGTATTTCCAATGCAGTTGTAATGAGTGAGGCACCAGCAAAATTAGCAACCTATTTTCCAGGATACTTTGATAAAATTTTAGTAGATGCACCCTGTTCCGGAGAAGGTATGTTTAGAAAAAGTCCCTCTATTATGAAAAACTGGGAACAATACGGTGTGGAATATTATAATAAATTACAAAAAGAAATTATTCTGCAAGCAGCTGCTATGTTAAAACCTGGCGGTATGATGTTGTATTCCACCTGTACCTTTTCACCAGAAGAAAATGAAGGAACCATTGCATTTTTGTTAAAGGAGCACCCAGAATTTAAAGTGATAAATCCTTTGGAATATAAGAATCCAGATGCTAAGGGAGTAACTTATGAAGGGTTTTCACCAGGACATCCGGAATGGGTGGATGGACCTGAAGAATTAAAAAACTGTATTCGACTATGGCCACATAAGATTTCTGGTGAGGGACATTTTATTACGTTATTAAAGAAAGATGAGAATTACCCTTTAGAGGAGAAATTGTCAGAACAAAGGAAGGAAAGTAAGCTTTCTAAGGAAGCTTTGGAATTTTTACAGGAACTCACCTTTCCCATTGATTTCTCTAGGATTGACATACGAGAGGACAGGCTGTACCTTATACCAAATGGGCTTCCAAATTTGAAAGGATTACGAATTCTAAGGCTTGGATTATTACTAGGTGAAATGAAGAAAAATCGTTTTGAACCTAGCCAGGCGCTGGCCAATGCATTAAAGATACAGGAGTATAAATATACAATTGATTTAGAAGGCAGCAATCCGGATGCCATAAGATATTTAAAGTGTGAAACCATAGAAGTTTCTGAACAGCATCAGGATGGGTGGCAATTAATCTGCGTTGACGGCTATCCCCTGGGATGGGGAAAGCTCTCCGGAGGAACCCTTAAGAATAAATATCTTCCTGGTTGGAGATGGATGTAGAAAGGAACTGCTAAGATGATAAAGGAATCTGTTCGATTAGATAAGTTTCTTGCTGATGCAGGTGTAGGAACCAGAAGTGAGGTAAAATCTTATATTAATAAGGGAAGAGTTTTTGTAGACGGAGAAGTAAAAAAAGATTCCAGTTTTAAAATTAATATAAATCATACAGAAGTCAAAGTGGATAATAAAGTTATTGAATATAACCAATATGTTTATTATATGTTGAACAAGCCGGCGGGTGTGGTATCGGCCACTAATGATAATTTTAGTAAGACAGTAGTTGATTTAGTTGAAGACAGTGGAAAATCAAACATTTTTCCCGTAGGACGACTGGATAAAGATACGGAGGGGCTACTATTATTAACCAATGATGGAGAGCTTGCACATAATTTATTATCTCCCAAAAAGCACGTTGGAAAAGTTTATTATGCCAAGGTAAAGGGAGTAGTGACGGCACACCAAATAAAGAGTTTCGAAGAAGGCTTACAGTTAGAAGAGGATTTTATTACCCTTCCTGCTAAGCTAAAGATTCTTGAAGCTAGTGACATCTCTCAAGTTGAAATTACCATATATGAAGGAAAATTTCATCAGATTAAGAGAATGTTTGAAGCAGTTGGCATGGAAGTTATATATTTAAAACGACTTAGTATGGGTGAACTTACACTGGATAATAGATTAGCACCTGGAGAATACCGAAGATTAACGGAACAGGAATTAAACAAGATAAGGAGATAGAATGTTACAGGATATTGATGCAGTGTTATTTGATTTAGATGGAACTTTAGTTGATTCTATGTGGATTTGGCGTGATATAGATATTGAATACCTTGGAAGATTTGGACTTACTCTGCCAGCCACATTGCAAAAAGAAATCGAAGGAATGAGTTTCTCTGAAACCGCAGTTTATTTTAAAAATCGGTTTGGTTTAGAAGATTCTCTGGAACAGATAAAAAATGACTGGAACCGAATGGCAGAATACAGATATCAACATGAGATCCCATTAAAAGAAGGTGCCTTAGAATTATTAAAACATCTGAAAGAGAATCAGATTCAGATGGGAATAGCTTCAAGTAATTCCAGAGAATTAGTTGAATTAGTCATAAAAAAACACGGAGTTTATGATTACTTTAATTCAATTCGTACCTCTTGTGAAGTGGAGAAAGGCAAACCATCACCAGATATCTATTTATTAGTTTCAAAAGATTTG
>JAQSYR010000009.1 GCA_029256035.1 Anaerocolumna sp.
ATTCTCTGATTTCAAACCAATATATGCGCCTTTGGCATCTGCATCCCATCTTGGAGCACGTTCACCGAGAAGATACGGAAGAAAAATAATACCATTAGAACCTACTGGACTCTTTGCAATTTGTTCATTCATGTAATCATAAGGAGAACCGCCATGAAGTTTAGCATCATAGGTTTCCATTTTACAGATTGTATTTTTCAGCCAGTTATAAGCTCCTCCTGCACTTTGCATTGTACCATTGGGTGCATATAGACCTGGTATAATATGGGCCCAGGTAACGGTTCGCATATCTTCATCGAATATAGGTTTTTCTGACGTTGTTGTTATCCATGCAGATGTTCCCATACAGCAATACGTTTTTCCTGGAGCAATAGATCCGGAACCAACATTGGCAGTTACTCCATCTCCTCCACCCAAGACAACGGGTGTTCCCACTGCAAGTCCTGTTGCAATAGAAGCTTCCTCCGTTACTTCTCCTGCTACAAAAGTGGATGGTTTTAGTTCCGGCAATTTATCAGGGTCAATTCCTGAATATTCAATTATTCTGTCGGACCACTTAAGATTTACTAAATCAAAGCAACCGTTGCTGTTTCCGTCTGAATACTCCGTATAGAATTTACCGGTTAAGCGAAAAACTATATAGTCTTTTGCATTTAAAGTTTTATATGTTTGCTCGTAAATTTCAGGTTCATTATCTCGCACCCACATTAGTTTCTGAATTCCATAGGAAGCAGTATTTCTATGTCCTACAATATGATAGAAATCCCATTGGTTAATATGCTCACCAATCTGTGCCGCCTGTTTTTGTGCACGCTGGTCGGCCCAAATAATGGATTTCCTTAAGGGATTTCCTTTCTTATCTACACACAGGCATCCCATCATTTGTCCACTAAAGCTTACAACAGCTATGTCAGAAGGATTAATATGTAACGACTGTATCAGGTTTTTACTAGAAATACATACTGCATTCCACCAGTCATTTGCGTCTTGTTCTACCCAATTCCCATTAAAATAGTCTGTCTCATAGGAAGCAACCTGACTTCCTATGAGCCTGCCGTCTTCCGAAAAAAGTGTTGCCTTATCCCCTGAAGTCCCCAAATCATGTGCTAAAATATACTTTGCCACTGATGAATACCTCCTTAATTTAAAAATACCTTTACATTCGGTACTTATTGGATACCTATTTTACTTAATATTTGGAGCAATAATTACTTCAAAACTATTTCTGTCCCCTCGATATCTTGCAACAGAATATTCAATTGGTTCATCAAACATATTGTGACCTGTTGAAATAAACTGTTGTATAGCCTTACCCCTTCTTACTTTTAAATTATTAATATCGTAGGCTGTAGCATCCACTGCTTCAATAACACGGTGAATCTTGGTTATATGTGTATCCTGACTAAATGCAAGGATTGGATATAAGGATTCCTTTGCCAAATCATGTTCCAATACAAAACTACACTTTTTATAAGGCAGATATGTTTTCACCATAACAATTGGTTCATTATCAGCAAAACGCTTTCTGTGAATAAATATGACTTTGTCTTTTGGTTGAAGTTTCAACTGAAGGGCAGCTTGTTCCGGTGGTGTTATTATTTTAAAATCCAAAAGTTCTGTTGTTGGAGTGCGTCCGGACTTTTCTATCTGGTCATTAAAGGAACCTAAAGCCTGAATAAAGCTCTGATTAATCTTTGGCTTTGAAACAAAGGTCCCTTTACTCTTAACACGGTATAGCCAACCTTCCTGTACAAGTTCTGTAATTGCCTGCCTTACGGTAGTCCGGCTGATTTTAAAAATATCACTAAATTCTTTTTCTGTGGGTATAATTTCTCCACTTTTATAATTTCCAGATTTAATTTCCTGCATAATCAATTCCTTAAGCTGAAAATATAATGGAATTGGTATTGTTTTGTTTAATTGACCGCTAGTTAACATATTAAATATTTCCTCCCAGAGTATTATTAATGTAATAATATTGATTGTATTTCGTTTCTATTATTGCTACATTGTAACATAGTATTCATAAAATTGCAACTTGTTTCCATCGATATTAAAGAAAATAATTGCAGTTTTATGTTTGTTTTGTACAAATTAATACATAGTATAACTAAATTTATATTAAATTTTAACATAAAACATTGCAAAACTTATGTATATCTGTTACTATATAAAGTATGATTTTTTTAAAATTTATAACATATAGGAGGTATTTTTATATGAAATTTGGTACTTATTTTGCATATTGGGAACAAAATTGGGATACAGATTATCTGAAATACATAAGAAAGGTAGCCGACTTAGGATTTGATGTGTTAGAAGTAGGTGCTGCCGGCATTGTTAATATGTCTGATGAAGCATTGGAAGCATTAAAAAACGAAGCAAAAAAATATAATATTACCCTAACTGCTGGTATTGGACTTCCCAAAGAATATGATGTATCTTCTTCCGATGAAAATGTGCGTCAACATGGTCTTGCATTTGTCAGAAAAATGCTGGATAAATTATACAAAGCAGATATTCATGCTATTGGAGGCACTGTATATTCCTATTGGCCAGCTGATTATTCAAAACCTATTGATAAAGCTGCCGCTTTAACCCAAAGTATAAAAAGTGTAAGAGAAATTGCTGATTATGCAGCTCAGTATAATATTACCATTCTTATTGAAGTGCTAAACAGGTTTGAACAGTTTCTGCTTAACGATGCAGGTGAAGCTATTCAATACGTGAAAGAAGTTAATAAAGCAAATGTAAAGGTAATGTTAGATAGTTTTCATATGAACATTGAAGAAGATAATATGGGAGATGCCATTCGTAAAACTGGCAACTACTTAGGACATTTTCACATAGGCGAATGTAATCGCAAAGTACCAGGCAAGGGACATATGCCTTGGTCAGAAATCGGCCAGGCACTTCGTGACATACATTACGAAGGATGCGTAGTTATGGAACCCTTTGTACGTACTGGGGGCATTGTAGGTTCCGATATTAAAGTTTGGAGAGATTTATCCGAAAATGCCAATGAAGCTAAATTAGATGCAGATATAAAAGAATCTCTTGAGTTGGTAAAGAAACAATTTATTGGTTAATGAAACGCAAACTAAGGGCATGTTGTTTTACTTTACAACATGCCCTTAATATTACTGTTTCCATTTTGGATTTTCTATAATTTCCGGCTTTCCATCCTTACCTTCCACTATCAGTCTTCGATAACCTTTTTGCTCAATGGTTCCATAATCGTGACCTGCATCTCCTCGGAATGTAAAGAAAGTAATTAATGGAATATTTCCTGTATTTATGCTTCTGTGAGCCCATCTTGGCGGAACATAAACAGCTTTTCCAGCACTCAAAGGTTCCGCTGTCCATTCTCCTTCCGGTGTTTCCATTAGCATATAGCCTTCGCCGCTTAAAGTATAATAAACTTCAGCAGTGTCTAGCACCTCATGAAAATGTCCCTTGGTCATATAATACTCCTTGCCTACCTTGCCTGGATAGGTAATGGATGTTCCAAATAATAAGTCTTTGTCCGTGTTAGGTATTTTAAGTTCATAGAACTCATATACGACTGGATCTTCTTTTTCTAATATCTCCTGAAAAGCATCTGTGTCATTGTACATGCCAGACATTTTAGAAAGCGGGCGCTTCGTCGATTGGGCTTCTTGTGAAATGCCGGTTTTCAAATCAAATCCTATGGTAAACGGATTAACAGGTATGTAATTATCCATATAGAATCCTCCAAAAATTTTTTATTATCTTTTAATTATCTCTAATATCCCTGGCTATTTTTTCGCAGTTATCAAAAATCTTACCTGTAATATTAATGTGAAATACTTCAGCAATTACCTGTGTCCATCCATGGATAAAGTAAGTCCATCCATCTTCAATATACAAATTTTTCTCCTTTGCCTGTTCCTGAGCCTGTTTCATAAAGGTTAAATCCCCACGGTAATTTAGCTCCCATACGAGACAATCTTTTGGATAAATGCAAGCATCTGTTAGGGGAGAACCTGGTCTGTCCTTTCCTAGTCCTGTTGCATTAATAATTAATGAGTGTGGTTTTACCTTTTCAAGAACCTTGTCATTATCTATAAATTCTGGACACAAGTGGTATTCCGCCGGAACATTAGGATTAATTTCTTTTACAATTCTTTCAATTTCTTCTAATCTGGGAAGAGAGCGATTTGACACAATCACCTTGGAAGGTATATTAGATCCATTTTCAGGTTTAAGCAGATAGGAACAGATTGCTATTGCACTTCCACCTGCACCCATTATGTATAATTCTCCTCCTTTTTCAGCCCAGTAGTTTTCCGGAACAAAAGAATCAAGGGTTAAACCACTGGATATAGGATCTTTTGCATAGCCTTCTAGTCTTCCATCTTTTTTAGAGATGGAGGAAAGTTCACCAAACATAGTTGCATAAGGGTCCAGATATTCAAACATGTCTTTAGTGGCATTATATAAATCAATTTTATGAGTAGTAACCAAAGCACCCATGGACAGAGGGTCATTTTTTATAAATTCTACAACTTTTCTATAATCATCTGCAGGTGCATGGATTTCAAGGTCAATTCCCTTTATAACTGTATCCTCTAAACCTAATGCTTCTTTTGCCCACTTGGGATATACTTTCATAATAGAGGATTGACCGGTTGTTACACCAATAAAATATAAAGTTTTTTCTGTAGCTGCTTTTGGTAGTATCATTATTATTCTCCTTTATATTAATTATTTTATGGGAAGAAAGCTAAGGGCCTTGCTGGGATTACTTACCGTAAACTTTTGAAATAGATCATCTCCAATTCCATACTTTCGTAGTAGATTTCTGAAATTATCAATAATGTAATCTAATCCAATGGAACCACCATAACTTTTCAGCCGTTCATTGGTCGTATCAAGACCAATTAAGATTTTATTTTCATATCCCTTTTCACATAATAAAGCAATAAATTCTGCTTCTGCTTCATCGCTGTGATACTTTAATCTACCGATGGTATCAAGTTGAAGATACACACCACTGTTTGCAACCTTTAACTGATAATCTCTCATTTCATCATTGATTACCCTGTCTAAGTGACACAGTATGATTTTATCAGGTAATACTCCTTGTGAAGTTAATACTTCAAGTAGACATTCTGCACCCTTACCCATTTCCAAATGAGTCATAACCGGCGCACCCGTCTCATGGGCTGCAGCTCCTGCAGCCATAAATAGTTTATTGTAAACTAAGAGCGTATCTTCCTTTAGAAAAATATTTCTTCCATCCGAAGCTGTTTTTATGATACCGGCTTTTGCTGTTCCGCGGGTTGTTGGAACCTGAGGGCCATTTACACAATCAATAAACATCCCTGAAACAAGTTCATCAACAAAGAACTGGGTTAGTTGTTCCCTGTTTAATTCATATATATAATGATTTTTATTATAAAAATCAAGTTTATGAAACCCTGTGGAAGCTATAATATGTACATTTGACCTGGAAGAAGCAGCAAGTAACTCCTTGGCCATTCTGCCGCAGCCAACCGGTTGAGCATCTACTACTGCTCTGCCACCTTTACCATGATACATTACCAGCTCATCCACTGTTTTATCCAAATCTTCCATAACCAGAGAAGGGACTTTTTCACTGGACAGTCCTCTGGCAATAAACAAATGTTCATGACATTGACAGTATCCTAAATCATCAGGAGAGATATGACCTTTTACTGTTCTGATAATTTTATTTTCCATATTAGATTACCTCTGCATCAATTTCCACTAAATATGTATATATCATAATGTAATTACATCGTATCATTAGTAACAACAACTATGTAATATCCACGCATTTACACCATGGATATTACATATATTCAAATCCTCTACATTACTCCATTTCTATCATAACTTTCATTGCTTTATCTTTTTGCTCATCAATAAGTTTATATGCTTTTTCATAATCTTCAAATTTAACTCTGTGAGTAATTAAGGTGTCAAAGTCAATTAACCCATCATTTACTAGTTCTATAGCCTTAACAAAATCTTCTTCTCTGTACATTGCACTGCCAACCAAGGTTAATTCATGATCCTGAATATACCCCATGTTAATTGAGCCTAAATCAGCAAAAACCCCAACCACCATAATGGTACTGCCTTTTCTTGCATAATCAATGGCCTGTTTCATAGTTGCATTAATACCAATACACTCAAATATGTAGTCTGCTCTATCTGTTCCAAAATTAGCAATAATGGCTTCCATAAGATCTTCTTTTGCGTTATCAATCGTATCAATTCCACACTTTTTAGCTGCTGCCAGACGGTACCCACTTAATTCAGCCAAAAGAACACCAGCAGCACCCATAGCCTTTGCCGTCTGTGCTACAAGATTACCAATTGGTCCTCCGCCTAAAACAAGTATTTTCTTGCCAGTCATATCTCCAGCTCGCCTCACTGCATGGACAGCCACTGCTAATGGTTCAATCATAGCTCCATGTTCCCAGCTCATAGTTTCTGGAAGTACTAACGCTTTCTTAGCATCTACAACAAAATATTCACTTGCCATTCCTGTTGTCTGAAATCCCATTACTTTTAGCTCTTCGCAATCATTGTACATTCCATGGGTACATGGATAACAAGTTCCACATACTACTTGTGGTTGTATGGTTACCTTATCCCCAACTTTTACCTCAGTAACCTTTGCACCAATTTCAACAACTTCTGCTGAAACTTCATGTCCTTGCACTACAGGATAGCTTGTATAGGGATGTTTACCGTGATTTACATGGATATCAGAGCCACATACACCAATACGTTTCATTTTAATTTTAATTTGATCCGGTTTCACTTCAGGTACCGGAACATCCTGAAAGATTATTTCACCTGGTTTTACCATAAGGGCTTGAATCATAGGAATACTCCTTTCGTTCTACATAAACTTAAACTGTTTTTTCAGACTTATTGGTTACTATTTGTAATAAAACTGCTGCAATAATAATAAAACCTTTAATAATATCCTGTGGATAAGAAGGAACTGCCATCAGGTTCATAATATTACCAATTAACGCAAGAACAAATGCACCAGCAACTGTTTTTACTACAAACCCTTTACCACCTGCAAGGCTTGCACCACCTATAACACAGGCGGCAATTGCATCCAGTTCCTGACCCATACCTACAGTGGCACTACCTGTAGATGCTCTGGCAGCAATAAATACACCAGCAAGTGCAGACAAAATACCGGATATTGCATAAACAGACAGGAGATAATGTTTGGTTCTAATACCTGCTAATTGTACTGCTGTTGAATTACTTCCGATTGCTATAACAATACGGCCCCAACCAGTGAATTTTTGAACTAAGGCGAAAATTATTACAATAATTGCCGCTATAATTATAATCGGAAACATAAATTCCTTTTTTACTATATTATTCAATGTTCCATCTGCAAGTTTTATTGGAGTTCCGTTAGTAAATACAAAGGCTGTACCACGTGCAATGGTCATAGTCGCAAGAGAAGCTACGAAACCTTGGAACTTACCATATGCAACCATAAAACCTGTAAATATTCCAAACATCATGCCTACACACATGGCAATTAAGATAGCAGGTATAAAATTCATACCATCACGTATTAAGATAGCTGCTACAGAGGCACCTACTGCCATAATCGATCCTACTGAAAGGTCAATACCTCCAGTAAGCACAACAAATAGCATACCAATGGCAACCAGAATGGGACCTGACTGCTGAAGAGCAATATTTCTTAGATTCATGGAAGTTAAAAAGGTATCTGATAAAAAACTACTTATGATAAACATTAATAAAAGAATGAAATACGTATTATTATTTATCAGGATATCTTTTATTTTACTGATTCTATTTTCTTTTGTCATATTCTATACCCCCATAGCAAATTTTATTAGGTTATTTTCGTTTAACTCTGACTTATCAACTTCTCCTGCTATCATACCCTGCCTCATAATAATAACACGGTCACACATGCCAATTAGTTCCGTCATTTCAGAAGAAATCATAATGACTCCAACACCCTGTTCTGCCAGGTTGTTAATTATCTTGTAAATTTCCGTCTTTGCTCCTACGTCAACACCACGTGTAGGTTCATCAAATACAATACATTTACAATCTGCGGAAAGCCATTTAGCAAGCGCTATTTTTTGCTGGTTACCACCACTTAAGCTATTGGCATTATCTTCAGAAGATCCATATTTGGTATTAATATCAGCCAGCAAGTTTTTCACATACTCTTTTTCTTTCCTATGATTAATTATATCAAATTTATTCTTTATCTTATGCATAGAGGCTAGTGTAGTATTGTTTCTAATACTTTGTTCCAACAATAAGCCTTGTTTTTTTCTATCCTCCGGAAGAAGTCCAAATCCATTGCCTATAGCATCTTTTGGACTTTTAAAACGAACTTCCTTTCCAAAGTAAATGACTTTTCCCGAATCTATACTATCTGCACCAAATATAGCTCTCATAGTTTCTGTTCTGCCCGCTCCAACTAAACCACTAAAACCTACAACTTCACCGGCTTTCACAGAAAAGCTTACATTTTTCACTAATTTTCCTGCATTTAAATTTTCTACTCGCAAAATTTCATCACTAATTTTTACTTGCCGACTGGGAAATAACTGCATAATTTCTCTTCCTACCATCATCGAAACAAGTTCTTCTTTACTAATAGAAGATGTGGGCACTGTATCTACATAAGTTCCATCTTTTAAAACTGTAATATTATCACTTAACTGAAATATCTCCTCCAAACGATGTGAAATATATACAATACTGACGCCTTCTGATTTTAACTGTCTAATAATTGAAAATAATTTTTCAATTTCCGAAAACGTTAAAACTGCCGTAGGTTCGTCTAAGACTAAAACTTCGGCATTTCTAGTTAAACACTTGCATATCTCAACTACCTGTTGATATGCTACACTTAATGTACCTACTTTAGCACTCGGATCAATGTCATTAAATCCCAGTTTCAATAATTGTTCTTTTGCCTTTACCTTTAATGTCTTCCAATTAATAAACATACCTGCATCTACTAACTTATCAATAAATATATTCTCGGCAACCGTTAAATCCGGAGCAAGCATGAATTCCTGGTAAATAACAGCAACCCCTAAATCCTTTGCTTCTTTTGGAGACGTAATCTTAACTTCTCTGCCGTCGATAAATATCTGCCCGGAATCTTTCTGGTATGCCCCGGATAAAATTTTCATCAAGGTTGATTTGCCTGCACCGTTTTCACCAATCAAGGCATGTATTTCACCTTTTTTGATTTGAAGTGTTACATCTGTCAGGGCCTTAACACCACCAAAATGTTTTGTTATATTTTTTAACTGAACTTTATATTCGTTTTGCATGTGTTGCCTCCCTCATTCTGACCTACTATGAATAAAAAGACCCTCCTCGTGAAAGGAGGATCTTTTTATAGAATTTAATATGTAAGTATCAAATATTAAGTAAAATTCTTGGAATATAAATTCTTAGATATTAGTTTTAGAATATTAATTCTTAGAAACCATAGTCATAATATTCATCAACATTTTCTGCAGTAACTGCAACTGCTTCTGTCATAGTAACATCTTCATAAGACCACATATCTTTACCATCAACTAAGATTTCTTTCGCAATTTTAATACCTAGCTGTGCAACTTTATATGGGCTGTTTTCACCAGTTGCAAAATAAGTACCTGCTTTAATTAAATCATAGGCAGCTTTTGCACCATCTGCTGCAGCAACAATATCAACGCCTTCAATACCTGCATTGCCTAATGCTGTCATAGCGCCAAATAACATCTGGTCATTTTCGCCTAAAACAGTTGTAATATCAGGATTTGCTGTAATTAAATCTTCTGCTGCTGCCAATCCTTCTTCTTCCGTCCAAGATCCCCAGCCTTGACCAGCTACAGTAAATTTAGCTTCAGCATTTGTTGCTTTACCACTTGATGTTAATTCATCATCAAATTTTAATGCTAATTCCCAAGCTTCTTCTTCTGAAACTCCAGCTCTTGCTTCAATAATACCGCAGAAAAGACCAGTTCTTCTTTCTTTACCTGCAACATTTCCTTTTGCTCCACTTAAGATAATTGCTTTGATATCTGCATCCCCCATTTTTTCAGCATATGCCAATCCAACTGCTCTTCCGTTTTGTTTATTATCTGAGTAAACTGTAGTGATATCTTTTGCGCCTTCACCTACACCTGAGTCAAGATTGATAACACCGATACCAGCATCTGCTGCAGCATTAATGCTTGGAATACATGCATCGGGTTCAACGCTGTCTAAAAAGATTAAGTCCATGCCTTGTGCAATAAAGGTTTCCATATTTTCTGCTTCTTTCATTGTGTCGCCATTAGCATCAAGTACAGTTACATCCCAACCTTCAGCTGTTCCTAATTCTTTTACCGCATTAACCAAAGCAACGAAATATGGAGAATCCTGAGTTTTGATAGCAAAGCCAACTTTAAGTTTTTCTCCAGCTGCTTGTGTAGCAGCTTCTGTAACAGCCTCTGTTGCTGCATTAGTTGCTGCAGCAGTTGTTTCTGTTGATGTTTCCTTAGCCTTACTACATCCAGCTAACATGGATACTGCCATTGCCCCCACCAAAACAAGTGAAATTAGACCCTTTCTTTTCATAAAAATACCTCCTTGATTTGTTTTAATATGTAACTTTGCATTTTCCACACATTCCTTTGTCATGACATTACAACGATATGTGTTTCTTATGAATCATAATATACTATATAAATTGCACAATGTCAAGCTATATATTTTTATTTTTATATATATTTTTATGTATTTATGCTTTGTATTTGACTATTTTATAACAATCTTTTAGACATGTTGCCTTTGTTTTAGGTATAAAATATCTTGATTCTGTATCTTTAAATGCCGAAATCTTTCAATAAATCCTACAAAATACATATATGTCATGTCATAATTGCTCATTATTTTCATAATAAATACCATTAAATGTAACGATGTTACTTTTGTAATTCGAATAAATTCAATAGAAAATAGCAAATTTTTTGTTAAATTCTGCATTTAACTGGTCAGAATTAATTAATAATTATTGCAAATATTCTATTTATAATTTATAATAAACATGTAAAGATTCTCATTTTGTAAATATTGTAAAAGATATAAACCATTTGAAGTCTGCCACTTTTGTAAATATGGAGGTAGTAATATGAAAGTCAAAAACATCACTGATATCGAAAGTTTTTTTAAAGTTGTTGATTCCTGCGTCGGGAAAGTTGAACTTGTTTCTACAGAAGGAGACCGAATAAATCTAAAATCAAAATTGACACAATACTTCTCGATGGCCAAGATATTTTCAGACGGTATGATTTCAGAACTAGAGATACTAGCTTATGAACCGGAAGATGTTGATAAATTAATTAAATATATGATGGAAGGATAAATTTTCTGGATTTCAGTTGATTTTAAAATGAAACCATAGAATCTTCCAATCCTAATAATTTATATTTCTCATTGATATAACTTAAAATAAAATTTCTACCATCATACTTTCTATCTTTATTAATATAATTAAATAAACAAAATAATTTAGAGGATATTATGATTATATATATAGTTCAACCTGGAGATACAATTTATTCCATAGCTGAAAGTTATAATGTATCTGCTGAAAGATTAATTTTGGACAACGGACTGACAAATCCCAATAATTTAGTGGAAGGGCAGTCTATTGTTATTGTTTATCCCAAACAAACCTATACTATTCAAGAAGGTGATACGCTGTATAGCATTGCTGCAGCTTACAATATCTCTGTAAAACAATTACTTAGAAACAACCCAATACTTTCAAATAGAGCTTATATATATCCAGGTGAAACGTTAATTATTGATTATGATTTAGAGAAAATAGGTGATATTTCAACAAATGGATATACATATCCTTATATCAGCAAAGATTTACTAAGAAATGTATTACCTTACTTAACTTACCTTACTCTCTTTACCTATGGATTAACTTTGAATGGTGAATTAATCCAGATTGATGATACTGAAATAATTAAGATAGCAAAAGAATATGAAGTAGCTCCCCTTATGTTAATTTCAACTATATTAAATGTCGGAGACTTTAGTACTGCGCTTACTCACAATATTTTAAACAGTAAGAGTATTCAAGAACATTTAATCAATAATATTATAAATAATATGAAAGTTAAAGGCTATTTTGGTTTATATATAAATTTTGGATTCATTCTCGAAGAAGATAGCTCCAAATATGTAGATTTTATTAAAGAATTAACAGTTAGCATTGTTCAAGAAGGATTTGAAATTTGCGTAGCCCTAGCTCCAAATATTATTGATCAGTCAGGATTAATATATAAGGGGCATGATTATGAAGGACTTGGAAAGATTGTAACCGCTGTTTTGCTTATGACTTATGACTGGGGAAAAACCTTAGGGCCAACCACTTCGGTAGCTCCTGTAAATTTGATGAGGCAAGTATTTGATTATTCAATAACCAAGATACCGCCTGAGATAACTTATATTGGAATACCATCCTTCGGGTACGACTGGACTCTTCAACCTATTGGTGGAATTACCATAGTACATTACCTAAGTAATGCCTCAGCAATAAACTTGGCAATTGATATGGAAGCCATAATTCAATATGATGATGTTGCCCAGGCACCGTATTATTATTATAAAGATATCACAAATAATATTGAACATATTGTATGGTTTGAAGATGCCAGAAGTATCAATGCAAAGTTAAATTTAGTTACTGAATACGGGTTCCGTGGTATCAGTATCTTGAATATTATGGAAGAATTTCCACAACTCTGGTTTACAATCAATACACAGTATAATATACGAAGTGCCATATAAATTCTCGAATCGCAAAAAGTGCTACAACCCTTTACTAGGTTTGTAGCACTTTACTTATGATATATATTCTCAGTCTTTAGTGGAGCTGAAATAAGCACATCATTGTGTCGTATAGCATAATGATAAATATTTACTTGATAGAAAATATAAATAATGTTATTATTTTACTTATAAATAATTACCAAGGAGGCAAGTATGAAAAAATTATTATCTTTATTATTAATCTTTACACTATGCTTTACAGTAGTACCAAATACAGCAAGTGCTGCTGTAACAATTAGTAAATCGAAAGCTACAATGGAAGTTGATTCAACACTAAAATTAAAAATTAGTGGAACGAAAAGTAAAATATCTTGGAAAACTAGTAAAAAAGCTGTAGCAACGGTTACTGGAACCGGTACTGTTACTGCTAAATCTGAAGGACAGGCTACAATTACTGCGACTGTAGGAAGTAATAAATATACATGTGCTGTAACAGTAGTTGATAGTAATAAGCCAGTTGCTAATAAGACTTATGCAATTGGAGAGACTTGGACTGTGGATGGACTTTGGTCACTTACTTTTGATTCTGTTACTGTCACGGATGATCGTAACCCATATAGTGATAAAAATCCTGATCAAGTAGTAATACTTAATTACACTTACGAAAATATTGGTTATAAAGGTAGTTTTATGGACCTATATATATCATCTAGTAATATGAACATTATTGATGAAAAAGGTGAAGTTGCATCTACTTATCCTGCGGATACATCAGTATATCCAAAGGAAACTCCTGTAGGTGCTAAATGTGTCGGTGCCCAAGAAGCATATGGATTAAATAATGAAAGTTCAATTATTAAAGTTTATGTAGAGATGTATGACGCAAATTATAATACCTATGAGGCAGTTTTCGAGTTGAAAGTTGAATAGTTTATTCCCCCGGCCGCAAGACCGGGGTTTTTCATTATTTTTTATCTGTTACTATAATCGCATCATAACCCAATGATTTTAACCTAGTACGTGCTGCTACAGCATTATCTCGATTACTATAGGCACCAACCTGGAGGCGGTAGATAACATCTTCCTTTTCTTCCTGTGCATACTTAACATCCAGGTACTCGCAAATTCCTTTTGCAATTTCCTCTGCCACTTCATTTCTAAAATCATCATTCAGGAGCAGTTTTATTTCTTCCGGACTATCCATAAATCCAGCTTCGACTAAAATAGCCGGCATATCAGTTTCGCGTATCATGTGTAAGTTTTGAGCCTTTACTCCGCGGTCAATCTGCTTGGTGCCCTGGATAAGATATTTGTGTACTGTCTCGGCCAGTTTCTTGCCTTTTGCAGATCCAGGATAATAGTAAGTCTCTACTCCCCTTGGATTAGATCCATCAAAACTGCCATCTAAAGCGTTAGCATGAACAGAAATTAAGATTGTAGCTTTTTTACTATTGGCAAGAGCAGTACGCTGTGACAAAGGTGTATCTGCATCCGTTGGAGCAGTAAGCAGCGTATCAAAACCACATCTTTTAAGGATTATATCTAATTTACTAATAACTGTTTTGTTAAATTCGTTCTCTCTCATTACGGTACCATCTGATAATTTAGGAGACCGCTTACCTGCAGTCTCCATACCGTGACCATCGTCTAAAGCAATTAAGTATTTAGCCATAATTATTCCCCTTTCTTTCCGTCTTTATCAAGTAGATTCCTCATGGCTTCATAAAGACCGGTGCTTGCTAACCCACTTATCATACCTCCTAAAACTACAGCAGCATTTATGTTAGGCGCATTAATAATACAGTTTATTCCTGTACCAAGGAATAACATAATAGCTGGTATGTACTTGTTATTAATAATGTCCAAACTGGTTTTAATAACATAACCTAAGCATAAACATATGCCTAATACTACTAAATTTACGTAATCATTTAAAAAACTAATATCCATAATAATTACCTCGCTTTCTTAATTAAAAATATTTTGTTGTATTGCATAAAAAAAGAAGCCTAATAGACTCGTGGCTCCTAATCCTATCAACCAGTAAATTGCTTTTGTCTGACCTTCGATTTTTTCACATAAATTCTTAATCATTGTATTGGCTTCAGCCTGAGTTACTTCCAGACGGTCTAGTCTTTTTGAGTGATCATTCAGTCTGTTATCCTGTACGTCAAGCCTGTGTTTTACTAATTCATCATCCATGTTCTACCTCTTTTCCTAAATTTTAAAAAAGAGCTCGAAGGCTCTAAAATAATTTATAATGTGGTTTTTCTTCACCTAACCACCGGTACCGGATATAATCATCCAAAAGTATAGCCGGCAGTGATAGTAAAAACCAGATATTTGAATATGCCAGACATACCTGGCCGATAAAATTATAAGGCAAGTTTCCGTAATCCCAAATGTCTAGTCCCAGGAATATATTTAGTATAATGCCGGCTATCAGTTCCATGCCTGTAATGATTATAGCTGATAAAAACATCTGACTGACAAGCGCCATATCCCAGGTGTAAAACTCATTGAGCATTCCAACCAGGATAAAACATATGCCACCTAATATAGCCATGGTCCAGTGACTGTAGCCACGCCACAGCAGTTCAATTATGTAATAATTTACTCCTCCGATGACAAAAAGTATTAAATACTTAAATATCTGCTTCATATTATGCCTCCTAGAATGTTATATCTACAGCAAGAACTTCTTCCTTTGTTGTACATGCTCTTATACTTTCATCCATATGTTGCTGAGCATTTACCTTTGGTCTTACTACAGCTTCAATTTCAAAAGCTAATTGTTGTAATTCTGTCAAAGTCCAATCATAAGTACATGGCTGCTCTGCTTCATTCCAAGATGGTTGATATTGTTGTCCAGCTTGCATAGCCATTTGAGCTATCATAATCATTTGACCTAAATAAGTTTGCTTATCTTTTGTTATAGAATAATATGCTCCTTCCGGCTTATGTGCGGTGGATAGAATTGGATTAGCTTTTAAATACTCCTCTAAATTCTTCTCGCTTTGTTTAATCTGCCAAGCTTTTAATTCATCTAATGTACAGGTCTCTACATTGATAGTTGGTATGACTATTTTCTCAAGTTGTTCTGCTTTAATTCTAGCTAAATTAGCCTCTTCCTCTGCAGTTAAGTTTCTAGGAACTTCCGTTACTCCATCTTCGCGATAAAATAACCCATTAATATGTTTACACCCTATTCCTAAAGGATATTGCGTAGTATCTTCTGCATAGGCACCATCGCCATACAAATCTCTCGATATCTGATTGGCAATCTCATAGTTGTCTGCAACTATTATATTTTGAATAGTGCCATCACTATCTATTAAACTAAATATTTGATTTACCCACATGTGTTATCTCCTTTCTATTGTTCAGCCCATCTTACTATTACTATACCAGAACCACCACTTGCAGTAGTATTATAATTACCTCCACCACCTCCACCCGTGTTTGGTGTTCCTGACACTCCTGGATTACCTCCACCACCAGCGCCTCCATTGCCAGATATACCAGCACCACCACCAGCATAAAGAGTTGCTCCAGCAGTAGCAAAAGCTCGTGTTGTAGTTCCTTGGCCTAAGGAATAACCTGGAACCATTGTTGGACCACCACCATTAGAACCATCAGACCCACCATTAGGCGGAGTAGCAGGTATATTAGAATTTGCCGAAGTACCTGCTCCGGAACCACCATCACCACCAACATATGTATAATAGGTTGAACCATCGTAAGAAACTATTTCATAAGTACAACCTTTACCTCCGGCTGCTGAGACGTGGCTTCCAAATGATGATGATCCTCCTTGTGCTGATCCATTTGTATAAGCTGCTGCACTACCAGAACCAACTGTTACAGTAATAGCCGACCCAGGAGTTACTGATATATTCAATTTTGTAGCTGTATATCCTCCTCCACCACCATTGTAGCCTGCACCTGCTCCTCCACCAACAGCAAATGCATCTACCTTAGTAACTCCAACTGGAACTATCCAAGATTGTGAAGAAGTGAATATTACTTGACCTGAAGCAATTTTTGTAGTATTTGTTCCTTGCTGGCCAGTAGTAGCTGTATTCCATATTGAACCATTGTAAACAAATGCTCTGTAATAATATGCTGTATTTGCTGTTAATCCAATATCTGTTTTACTTGTTGCCGTACCTTCATAAATAACTGTCCCATCAGTTGGTGATGTTGGATAACCACTTGCTTTTCTTACAATCCTTACAGCCATATAGTTTAAAACTGGAGATGTCCATGAAATAGTTAAACTACTTGCCGATGTTTTAGCAACTGCAAGATTAGTAACTGGACTAGCACATGTAGTATCATTATCTTGCGCTCCTGTAGTTTCTACATTATAGAATATTTTAGTGCCACTTGTATTAGCTGCTTTGGCAAATGCTCTTACATAATATTTTGTACCACCGGTTAAACCGGTTATTGTACAACTTGTACCTGTGCCTAGATAAGCTTGTGTTCCATCAGTTGGAGAAGTTGGGTAGCTACCAGCTTTATATCTTATCATTGTTCCTACATATTTTTTACTTGTAGGATTAGTCCAAGATACAGTTAAACTTCCTGGAGTATTAGAAACAGGATTAACACTAAGACCTGATACTTGGTCTGTATATATTTTTACACCAGTAGGGAATTTACTAACTAACATTATATTCCCCTCCTCTATCCTAATATCATAACCGTTATTGGAATGTCTACCGTTGGTTTTGAGTCAAAAGCTTTAATGGTTATAGTTCCATCTCCTTGAGTCGATGGATGTAACATAGCATCAACTGCAGCATTATATTCAGTAGTTGTTGCACCAGGAGAAATAGCAACTGTAGCATTAGAGGTGGATGTCATCTCTGATATTGCAACCTCTTGAGAATAAGGGGCTGAGGTACCTACCCACCCTACACTTGTTAATACCGTGTTTATTATTTTAGATGTATAATCATCTTTTAAATAAAACCGGTCACCTGCTAAGTCATACCATACCGTATAAGCCTTTCCAGCTACTAAATTAGGAGCTGTAGTTGTCCCAGGCTTGTATAATGGCTTGGTGTTAATAGTGGTTGCTGCTCCCCCATTTGCTGTCGAGCAAATAAAAGTTTTCGATAGTCCTTCCACTAAATTAGGCAAAGTTAAAGCTATAGCAGTGGCAGTGCCTCCTGAAGTTTCGAACTTGTTTACCCTATCTAAAGTAATAGAACTTGTAAAGAGTGGTTCTACTTCTGTAATAGATAACCCACTTATCTTAACGCGGTAAAGAGGTAATTCTCTTACATAGTCACCTTCTTCTAAATCACCTATTGTAATAATTGGATCCGTTGCACTTATACCTGACATTCCCTTTAACACCACTAATTCGTATGTTTCTACTTCTCCTGAGCTTGTCGTGGTAAATCTTGCTACAATAATATCATTTCTCATCTGATCAGCAATACCATTTTCAATTACCATATCTTCATACTCTCCAAATGGTATCCGTCCAAAATGGCCTTGTATAACACAAGCACCATCTGTAATACGAATAAGATTATTACTTATTATGCTTGCAGCCATCTTACTACCTAATTCTAATACACAATCTACTCCAATGATTCCGTTGTACAAAGCCGCATCATCAGCAGAATATATATGGGCTGGTTCTGTTGACGGTGTATTTATTGTTATCGCTTTAAATCCCATGCTAATCACCTACCTTAAATTCTATCGAAATATTATTACCAGTTACTTTAAGTATTTTCTGTACAATTGGTTTTCTCATGGATAAACCTGTTACTCTTTCTCTGCCACCTACAATATCGCCTAGATCAGCTTCTATTTCATCAATTGACATTGAGAGCTCAGTATAATTTAATAGTTCTTTAAATCTGTTTATTCCACTTTCAATAAGTGAAGATGTATCCTCAGCATTTGCATAGTCAAAGGTTGTTACTCTTTCAGAGAGTCCAAAATAAAATTGCTCACTTCCAATTGTTCCATCTTCCTGCAGATATAAATGAATAACTTCTCTTTCTGTTAATTCACCACCTCCTAAACAAATAAGATGGTTTATGCCCCTCCTGTAGTCCCTTGTATTGAAATTAATTAATTGATCCTGTGAGTACTCTAGTTCATCAGAATAATCTATAATTGATACTGCTTGTATATGCACTTTCATATCCTCATTAACAAAATATAACTTTAATTTAGCTCCTACCATGCTAAGCATTTTATTTACGCCATCTAATAAATTTATATATCTAGGAAACTGATAATTAATAGCGAATCCACTAATCACATCATCTACAACAACTAAATCACCAAATGTTGTACCTATTAGCGATTGAATAATAGTATTTGCATCCCCGGTTACATTTAAATATGATAGTCCATTAGGTGGCTCTATAATTTTTTGAGTTAATAAACCTCGCCATGTATACCCCTTATGTTTTATGGTATTCGCTTTGGTATCTACTTTTATATCTTCAATAATACCGCCATATTCAGTATTATTTGAATAAAATAAATAATTATAATTACAGAAGCTTTTATCCCAATCGTCAAGGTCTAATGTAATCTCAAAATCATTTAAATTACCTAGATCAATATCAATGTATTTTGCAGTGCCTAGAATACCTAATTCGTTTCTGTCACTATCAGCCATTATAAACTCCACTTTGGTTCACTCCTTTCTTCAAAAATGGTAACATCAAACATAAAGTTACCGTTCCAACTGATGGACTGTGAACCTGTACTAATCTTTGCAAATACATCATATATTTTTACACGGTTATTAAATGCATTTATCTCTGTTCCGTCATTCATTATTTTTCTAATTGTCTTACTTGAAGTGTCTAGAATAAGATATTCAGCATCTAGCAATTCTATATTAATCGCATATGTATTATTGCCTATAATAATAAAAGGATTTAATACAGGACCATATATTACAATTCTCATATCGCTAGGCGCAAAGTGATTATTAAGAATCGTCTTTTCATTAAGCCCAGCAACATACCTATAAGTATATCTGTGTGGATATCGTTTATTGTCCCCAGATAGACTTACCGGCTTTAAGAAATTATAATTACTCTCCGTAATCCAAAAAGGATATTCTGAAACTAATTTCACCTTGTTTTCTAGAAAATTATTACCACTCTCCCATTTAGCTTTTACACTACTTATCAGGTAGCATGAGATATATTGCTCCCCAATATAAAGCTTTCCAGGCTTTTTATTTAATACATCCGTTTCAGTAACTTCTAAGAAGTGATTCAAGGCACTGTAATAGAGTTCTTTCGTTTTTGACATAATACTTATATCAAAATTCTTTTCTGTGATAGCACGATTAAATCTAGTGATTTTACTACCATATCTGCCAGTGTTATTTGTGCTCTCATATGTCCATGAATAACTGAAAAAGTCACCTGTCTGTAAGCGATAAGGTGACTCCAAAAGATTAATTTTTTGATTAATATGATTTAAGTAATATATTTCCTGCAAGGAATCACCTTCTTTCTTTAGTTACTTCATCAATTACTCTACCAAATTCTCTACCATCAACATTAATTCCAATCCTGGAATTAGCAAAGGCCCTTACCGTCTCTTGGCCAAGAAGCTCGTAATCAATAGGTTCAGATTGTGCCATATTTTCCACTATTACCGTATTTTGAATAGCCTTAGTACTAGGCTGACTTAATACATCGTAAAGACCTCTAATTCCACCTAAAGATTGCAATATCCCATTTTCTTGCGCCGTTAACACCGCTTCTCCTTTATGTAATAAAGCCGGAAAATCATCGGACGGAACATAATCCATACCTACTCTAAGCCTTGGAATAGTTGGAATGCTAAATCCTTTGCCGCCTACAACCGGTACCCAATCAGGAATTTTAATGCTATTAACCCCTTTTATAAACCCATTGATTCCATCAATCATAATATTAAGTGGAGCCTTAAATATACTTGCTAAACCACCAACAATTCCTTCAAATATGCCTTTAATACCTTCCCAAGCAAGCTTCCAATCACCTGTAAACACACCTTTAATAAAATCAATGATACCTGTTAGAATTTTAGTCACTGCTTTAATACGATCTGTTACATTTTCTGCTATACCTTTAAATACTTCAACAAATACAGACAAGACAACTTTTAATAATGGTACCAATATATCTGACAAAGTGCTAATTAGCGGGATCAATGCTTCTAGTAAAGGTGCTAGTGCCTGACTTATCAGATCAAGTATTGGCTCAAGCAGTTCTATAAAAAGATCTATAATTGGCATAAGTAAATCTATCAACTGCAGAAATATAGGTAATAAGGTTTGAGCTAGTTCAAGCAATACCGGAAGAAGCTTTTCAATTAACTCCATTACTGGTGGGGCAAGTTCCTGGAATAATTCAATCAAAACTGGTAATATTTCTTCTACCATTGGAAGCAGCTGTTCGAACACACCACCAAATAACTCAATAAGAGGTGGCAACATTTCTTCTAATACCGGAAGAATAGCTGTTATGATTTCACTTAACATAGGTATTAACATTTCACCTAATGGAAGCAATAACATTTCAACAGATCTTTTTAATCCCTCGAACATTTCGCCTAACGAATCATATTTAACGTCTTCTATCTCTGATAATTTATCAGTAGTGCTGTCTATTGCACCGCCCATATCGGTTAAAGCTGTAATAGCTTGGACCCCAGTATCTTCCCATTTGGTACCAAATAAAGCCACACCAATGGCATCCTGTTGGACTTTGTCATCCATGTTAAGCAATTCATCGGTCACTAGCTTAAAGGCTTCTTTCGAGCCCTCACCACCCTCTGCGAACTTTTTAAACATATCGTCAGCATTAAGTCCAAGCGCTTCAAAGGCCGCTCTTGATGTGTCAGAACCATCTTTAGAACGAATACCAAACTCTTTCATGGCATCGTTCAGATAATCTACTTGATAGGCACCTGATTCAACACCATTTGCCATGGCATTCATCATGTCTTCGACACTTAAGCCCATTTGCGCATAATAAACACTGTATTCGGCTATCTGATCGGCAAGGTCACCGTTTTGGTTTAATCCGGCTTGTGCACCCTGAGCCATCATGTTATAGGCTGTTTCAGAATCAATACCAAACTGATTCATCATGGCATTTGCGCCACGAATCGATTCTTGAATATCTATACCAAAGGTATCTGAAAGCAAATAAGCACTCTCAACCGTCTTCTGTAAATCTGCATCTGACATTTCACCCATCTGTTGAGTTACCAGAGCCATATTGGTAGCTATGTCCTCAAAAGATTCACCGTAGTTATTGGTATAGATATCCTCTAAGATGCCCTGGTACCGTTCAGCTTCTTCCGTACCTTTACCGGTAGATGCAATGAAGCCATTCATGGCCTTATCCATATCATTAGCACTGTTTACAGCAGCGATTCCAACACCAATAGCAGCAGCTCCTGCAGCAACAAATCCGGCACCGATTGCTTTTGCACTTGCACCGGCTACGGTTCCTAATTTACTACTACTTTTCTCAACTTTACCATGGGCCCGGTCAAGATCTTCATCGAGCTTACTATCATCACCACGTATCTCATATTCAACTCTGCCATCTGCCATAGATTAACCACCTACCTTTATCATAAAATTAAAGGTCATCGGCTCCATGGCACTACTTGACGTTTATATTGATTTCAAATTCCTTTTTACAATTTCGCCCTTTACACCGGACAAAAACACCTTTCACTATACTTTTATCATCATAAAGGATAGGCATTTCATAACCACAGTGAGGGCATTTCACTTTCTTTTTCAATTACTCGCCATCCTCTCTAATGTACCCCACAATGCATTTAAACCATCCTGGTAATTTTCTTGAACATTATCAAGGGCATAATAGGATTTTAATTCAATTAGATTCTGTCTTTCTTTTTGGTTATACTTCGTAGGTTCTGGGATATCTCTGCCACGAATACTCATAATTTCTTTAATCTTTGTGTTGTCAGACAACCCTTGAAATAGTGCTATAAACTTTCTCCAATGCAACCTTCCTTGTTGCTCTATGAGATCTATACCATAATCCATAAAAAAAGAAGAGTAGATGTATTCTGCATCCTCTTCAAAATCAAATACCTTTTTATTGTCCTTAGACTTTCTTTTAGGTTTGATATTTATAAATTCTTCAAATATGTCCACCAGTAAGTCGTTTTTCTGTTGAATTGTAAACCCTTTTAAGGTTCTCTTGTTAATGACTAAAATATTTATAGCTGTTTGTATCTTCTCTATATCCGTAAGGTCTTCTTTAAACAGATTCTGAACTTCTAAAACTACATCAAAAGCAAGATTGAGACGGAATACCTTACCGTATTTCTCAATCTTATCATTCAATTCAGAAGATATGAAACTCATTTAAAAATACCAAATTTTATTTTTTGCTTACGGTTATAGCCTTGCATAATACTATTTCTTGATTCTTGTGCAACTGATCTTACCCTTGGAATAACTACTTGGATAACGAATGGAAGTACTTCCTGACACATTTCTATGTATCTGTTTTCATAGAAATCCACTATTGTTTTAGCATCTTCTTTACCGAATACAGCTTCGAATAAATCTACCAAAGTCATTCCAATAGTTTCAAATGCCTTATCTGTATTCCCTTCTTTTACTTCTTGCTGTGCTTCGGTCATATCTCTTTGAGCCTGTACTAAAGCCATATGCTTTTCAGATAGCTGCTTAGCCATGACGTCTGCATCTAAATCAACATGAAGCGTATGTATAACATTTCCCTTATCATCAAGTAGTTCCAATTCCTCTTGAACTCTTTTATGCCTGCTGGCTTGGTATGCCATATTAATCCCTCCTTAAAAAAGGGAGTAGCAAATTACTACTCCCTTAATGATTAAACTACAGTTCCGAATGTTGGTTTACCATTGCCATGGATAACTAAAGTAACTGCATTCGGTTGATTTGCATCTCCACCGGCATCAGTAATATTCGCTAATGTAACTTCCCATGTGATTGTTTTTGTCCCTCTCGTTAGCCTTAATTGTGTTTTTCTTGCTTCACCAAAAGCATATTGGACAGCATCAGAAAAAATGTAATCACTCACAGGATCACCAACTTTTTTATCACCGGTAAAAGTAACCATGTACTGACCACCTGTTACTTCCGAGCTACCCCATCCTTCATCAGACAGATATGTAGCCTGATATAATACTTCATTAAGTGCTTGCGAAATATTTTTCATCATTACACCTAAGTCGGACCATGTTTCTGCAGCACTTGGCGTAGTATTTAATTCAGCCTTAATCTGATAATTTAATTCTGGCATTTAATTCACCTTACCTCTCTTAAAAATAAATTGTTATATCAACTATACAAGAATAAATATATTGACCGTTTTCTTGCTTTCCCACTAGGCTAGGCTCACTAGAAACCTCTGCATTCAACCACTCAAATGTTGCGCCGTTGGGATATTCTTTTAATCCTTGCAGGTAGTTTCCTATCTTGCAAAGAGTATCATAAACAGCTATCTGATTAGAATTTTTGCATAAGAAAAGCAATGGAATAACCTTATTAGCTTTCTTATTCAGGAATATATCCTGGTTATATCCTGGACTAATTTCGCATGAGATACCACCATCTGTAGGTAATGATGAGATTCTAATCGTGCTAAATAGAGATAAGTTATCCTCTAGTGTACTAATTACTATATTCAATGCTTCTCCCTGTGGTTCTATATCAATCACCTCACAAATTAGCCTTCAAGGCATTATTGTATACCTCTCTCCACTCTTCTCCATGCACTGACCTTGCATAATGCGCCCACATTTTACGAGCTCCGGACCTGGTATATTTAAGTGGTGTATCTGTTGCAACCTTAGGAGCTCTGCCAATCATGACTACACCGTAATACTGATACCTGGCATATGGAGTAGACCAGATAAGCAATCCTTTTTCAAGCTGACTTTGGATTTCTGAACTCCTTATCAAATCACCCTGGTCCTTAGGTACGTATTGGTTGCAATCCTTTAGAGCCTGTTCTGCTGTTAAAAATATAGCCTTTTCATCTGCAGCCTTTATACGAGCTTTAACAGACTTCTTATCAAAACTAACCCTTACTTTACCGACTGGCATTATATCAACCCCACTTCGTAATGATGTAACTTATTTCCGTCATATAAAGGCTCAGTCGTCTTTACAGTATAATCTACTCCATTAATAGTAATAATCGTTTCTTTGGCAAATTCAACATTCTTTGGTTCACTATTTTTACAGTCATAGAATAGTAAAGTGTTTAACTGTATTTCGTTATTCTGACTGTCTTTTACTATGGTTTTTATAGGCTCTAGTCGAATGTATTTTAAATCAACCGGTGGAGTTGTTGTTACGTTTCCCCACCGGTCCTCTGCAGTAATGGATTTTATAGTTGCACTATGAATTAATAACTTTTTGGGTATCGCTCTCATATCACAACCCCCTGTACAGTAATCCAGTAGGATTAAGGTACTTATAAGCCATTGGTGCAATCATATTAGTTTGTCCAGATCCAGA
>JAQSYR010000010.1 GCA_029256035.1 Anaerocolumna sp.
CTTTTCTTACTTTTAAACTTTCTTCTTTTCTTCTTTTCTTCTTTGGCACCTTTTATTGCACTACTATCATAAAATAATTTTCCAAAAATTCTGACCTTAATGATAAGTTGATTCCTAGTGTAGCTGATTCCACAATATAAAATTCGTAGAAACCAGCTAACTTTCCCATTTAGCTGAAATATATCCTCTTTTTTCACTTCTATACGGTAACGAATAGGAACAAAAAGTATGGTAAGTAAAAGCAAAATAATGATACCGATAACAATGGCAAGAATGATACCGATTGTTTTAAATAAAAAAAATATAATATCCAACATATTCTTTCGGCCATTCCTCCTTAAACTTCATCGGTAAAAAAATCTCTTACAGAAAAATTGTTCGTTTCCTTATATACTATGTCAATCATATCTTTTACCAGTTCAAATGCTTCTACCTTGGATGTGGCTAATCCAATTACATAATTTTCTTTTCTTTTATAGTAGGGAAATAAAAGTTCATTAGCATTCATAATATCGAACAAATTATCAGGATTGGAAGCAAGCAAAATACAGTAAACTTCAAACATTAATTTCCCATTTTCAACTGATTTTATAATGTTATCCAGTTTTTTAGTGCTTATATTGTCACTAAGATATAAGTTTTTCGCCCACTTAATCATAATACTCCTATCTATGCCACTTAATTATTACCAGTTTAATCATTTCAACTTTATTCCATTATAACATATTTTTACCTAAGAAATATAGTATTAATTCATCCAAAAGGATTTTATTAACTTTAAGCTGGCTGTTTTCTCTGATAAATCTTTGCACTGTTCAAAGGAATAAGTAATAAAATTCATAACTTCCTGACTGTTCCTAAAAAACACTGGTAGTTTACTTAAGATTCCTGCCATAATAGCACGATTTACAGGTTTCGGACTTGCGTCCATAAGTTCTGATAAAGAAGATAAAAATTCTTTCTCTGATTTCATCAAAAAAGTATCATCTACAATTCCCTGGTTATCCTCTTCCTGTAAATTAACAAATAAACTATTCCCTAATAATTTTTCTGAAGCTTTAAGACTATTATAAATAGGTTGTAACATTAAACTGTCAATTTTATTCTCATAGAGTTCCCTAGTGTCAAATAGAACCCCTTCCAACTGTTGTAATTCTTCAAGTAGATGTTCCTGTTTTCCTTCCAAAAAGAAAAATTTACTTTCTAATTCCTCAGGAAAGTCTCTTATTTCAGGACTTGAGAAATAATGATTTATACTTTCTACAATAGATTTTAAATTATTTTTTTCCTCAACAGAAATGACATTTACTGAACTTATATCCATAAAAGAATAAGGATTGGTTAAAATAACTGCATAGAATGGATTAATTACCTGCATAAATTCATAATAAAATTCACTGATCTGGCTTAAATATAATGCTTCAGATTCCAGCTTCGCCGTTATTTTTGTATATTCTTCTTTAGAAATACTCTTATAATCCATACGTTCCAGTTCATCTTTTAGCTGTTTTAATCTAGGAAATACTGTATCCATGCCTTCAATTTTATATAGCATGGCAGTTGTCTTTATCATATATAGGTAAGAATCGAAGGAATCGTATTCCGAGTCCTTATACAAGCTAAAACTATCATGAATCAAATCAAAAAATTTTGCCTTGGTCATACGAACTGGTAATTGACCTATTACTTCTTTCATTCGTTCATTTACCTGAAAATTATCATCTGAGCTAAATATATATTGTTTTATAGCTTGGATTTCTTCTTCTAATACTATTTCTTCTATATTTTCTTCAAAACGATATTCTATGCGATTTAAAACATATTCATATATTTGTAAAATATCAGTAAAAGAGGTGAGTATCTTCATTTTATCTATTATATGATTTCTTACCTTATCTATAGATTTTATACAGTGTTCTAGCTGATTACCTGAAAATTTTGAAGAAATGTACTCTTTTATTATGGAATTTAACTCTTTTAATTCTTTATCTGCATCCGTGCCCAATTCATGTTTTAAATTGTTATAGCTTTCAAAAAGTGAATAATAATACATTGTAAATTCAAGTTCCCCATACTGGGAATACACAGTTGCCATTCGATTTAATAACTGTGGTAAATATACCTCTACAGTATTACCACTTTTTAGTTCCGCACATGCCCTTTTCATAATTTTATCCATGAATGCCTCCAATAAACAATAGGGCTATTGCAACTTGAAATGCAACAGCCCCATGATGAGTACTTAATTAGTCAACTGTAACTACTTTAATCATATTAGTAACACCGGTTTTACCAGCAGGTACACCAGCGGTTAAAACGATTGTATCACCAGTTTCAGCAAATTGATTTTCCTTTACAGATTTAACTGCCTCTTCTAGTAAATGATCTGTGGAGTTAACTTCATCTGTTTTGATTGGTGTAACTCCCCAATAAATTTGCATTTTTCTTAAAGTTCTGTCAAGAGGTGATAAACCTATAATATTAGCTTCCGGTTTTAATTTTGATACAAGTCTTGCTGTATAACCTGAAAAACTGGATGCAATAATTAATTTTGCATTAATGCTTAGGGCAGTAGATACTGCTGCGTAGCAAATAGCACTGGAAATACCTTTGTTTCTATGTTTCTTATTGTTTTTATTAATTCTATCATAATCCAGATGAGATTCTGTTTCATTGGCAATGTTTACCATCATGCGAACTGCCTCTAATGGATATTTACCCATTGCAGTTTCTCCTGAAAGCATGATTGCATCTGTTCCATCATAGATAGCGTTAGCAACATCTGTTACCTCAGCTCTTGTTGGACGAGGATTACGAATCATGGAGTCTAACATTTGAGTAGCAGTAATAACTGGTTTATATGCTTCACTGCATTTTTTAATTATGGTTTTCTGGATAAATGGTACAACTTCAGAAGGTACTTCAACTCCCATATCACCTCTTGCTACCATAATACCATCGGCTTCAGCAATAATTTCGTCTATATTCTGGATACCTTCTTGATTTTCAATTTTAGCAATAATAGAAGCATCAGCATTACAGTCTTGTATAATTTTACGAATTTCACGAATTGCATCTGCATTTCTAACAAAAGAAGCTGCAATAAAATCGACTCCCTGATTGATACCAAATATAATATCTTCACGGTCTTTTTCAGTAATTGCAGGTAATTTTAATTTTACCCCCGGTATATTTACACCTTTACGATTTCCTAAATCTCCACCATTTACAACTTCACAAATAACATCTGTATCTTTAATTTCTTTTACTTTTAATTCAATTAAACCATCATCAATAAGAATAATTCCACCAGGTTTTACATCGTTAGGAAGTTCAGAATAAGTAACACCAACCCGCTCCTGATTACCTAAAATATCTTCTGTTGTTAAGATAAATTGCTGACCCTTTACTAAGGTTACTTTATCATTCTCCAATAATAAAGTTCGAATCTCAGGTCCTTTTGTATCCAATAATATTGCGATGGGTATATTTAATTCTTCTCTCACTTTTTTTATCACGTTAATTCTGTCTAAATGAGAAGCATGTACATCATGAGAAAAGTTAAGTCTTGCTATATCCATTCCACTTAGTGCCAATTCTGTAATCATCTCTCTGGTTGCTGTTGCTGGTCCTAAAGTACAAACTATTTTTGTTTTCTTTTTCATTCCTGAGTTCCTCCTGGTATCTCTTTCTAAAATTTACTACCGCCGTATATTTTAACTTAAATTTTGGCTAAAGAATAGAGATAATTTTAATATATTTTATTTATTTTTATAACATTTTTTATACATTATACAGTATTAATTATTTTACATGTTCATGAGTAAACAAATGATCCATGCAATACTCATAGTTTCCATTGCATTTTGAACAAAAACGGAATTCTAAATTATCATCATCTAATTCCGTTCTTCCACAAACGGCACACTTATGTCTTGTGATTATTTTTTTACCTTTAAAATCTACAACATTGCCAGTGTTTTCTGCATTCCGTATTTGCCTTTTATAAGTTGTCTTTCGTTTATACTCGGATGGCGAAACACTTCTATAATTTCTTGTAGATAAAAAATAGATCAGGAAATTACCTAGAGCTACGATGATAGCAATTCCCCTAAAATAATCTTTATAAATAAAGCTCATGAAAATATCATAAACAATATAACCACCATATAAATATCCAAGATATTTTACCTTAACCGGTATAATAAAAAATAGTAAAAACTGAATATTAGGATAAAGGGCAGCAAAAGCCAAAAACATGGATCTATTGATGTAAATTAATCCAAAGTTAAAATTCTCTCCAGTATTTCCAGTAATGATATACATAAGTACTATAGCAATAATGTTAAAAATTATTCCGGATAAGTAATATAAATTAAATCGAAAAGCTCCCCACGAATTTTCTAAGGAACTTCCTATCATATAATATAAGTAAAATTCAATTGCCAAAAACAATATTCCATTGCTTGGATAATACATAATATAAGTAAATAGTCTCCATACCTGACCTTGTAAGACTTTTTCAAAATCCAGCATTAAATAATTATAATAAAAATATGGATTTACCTCTGAGATTAAATATCCAGCTCCATAAATAATGATAATATAAAGCATTAAATTATGAATCGCATATTTTCCAAATTTGCGCTCAAGTTTATTAATAAAGTTCATAAAAACCACCGTTACCTTTCTTAAGCTTACTAACCTAAGGAATACTTAAAACAAATCTTTTTTTCGAAAAATCATTGCCACAATAATAGTAACAATTAAAGTACATCCTACTACAATAAAAAAACCATAGCCACCAGGCTGAGTACTACCAGGAATTCCGGATACATTCATTCCAAAAAAACTTGCAATCATCGTTGGAATTGCCATAACGATTGTTACGGTAGCTAAAAATTTCATAACAATATTCAAATTATTAGAAATAACTGAGGCAAATGCATCCATTGTACCACTTAAAATGCCACTGTAGATATTAGACATTTCAATTGCCTGTTTATTTTCAATAATAACGTCTTCAAGTAATTCCGTATCTTCCGGGTATTGCTTGATTTTATCAATTTTTAACATCTTCTCAAATACCACTTCATTTGATCTTAATGAAGTAGTAAAGTAAACAAGACTCTTCTCTAACTCCAGAAGTTCAATTAATTCGCTGTTTCTTGTAGAGATATGAAGTTTGTGTTCAACTTCCTCACTCTTTCTATCAATAATTCTAAGATACTGTAAAAATACAGTAGCATTTTTATAAAGAATTTGTAAAATAAAACGAGTCTTTTTAAATGTAAAAAAGTCTCTTACTCTACCATCCATAAAACTTTTTAGAACTTTCGTCTCTTCCAGACATGTAGTAATTATTACTTTTTCAGCAATAATAATACCCAAGGGCATAGTAACATATCTGTCTTTGTTATTTCTCTTCTCTACCGTTGGGATATCTACTAAAACTAAAGTATATTCATCTTCCACTTCAATTCTTGATCGTTCCTCTTCATCCAAAGGTGCTCTTAAATGATCAATATCAATTTTACAAGCTTCGGAAATTTGCACTAATTCAGTAGCAGACGGATTCGTCATTGCAATCCAGCAGCCTTCCTCAATTTCTTCTATCTGCCTGATACCATCTGCAAATGTTTTAAATATTTCTATCATAATGCCTCTCCTTCTACTGCCGCTGCAGTATAAGAAAGACAGAAAATCAGCTTCTTTAACAATACTGCATTACAGTTCCATTTTTACAAGATTTAATTAAATTTTGCCGTCGACTGTTACCGGGAACCGTATCCATAAATCCACATCCTTTCAAATAGTTAATTCTAGTTTTCTCTTAAAATTATCTTCTTAATTATATGTTTATAATCAGGCTTTGTCAAATAAATCATGTTAAATATAAGTTAAATGTACTACTTGTCCGAAAATTTTAAAATTATCTGAGATAAAAAAGGATAGGATATAGTATATATAAGTATCTACAGTCTGCAAAAATCAATACAAATATAACCTTATTGGTTATGCTCATACTAAATTCAGACTGTAGATATAAAAATTAGTATTACATTTCTTCATCAACAGATGGAACCATAATTGTTGTTCCAGGTAAAAGGTAGATATCTTCAAGTTTATTATTTAACAGAATATCCTCAACCTCAATACCATGCATCATTAATATACTATGCATCGTCTCGCCTTCTTTAACTACATGTTCCATTAAAGTTTCCATATTAACCGGATTAAGTACCGGAATACATATTTCTTCTCCAATTCTTAGGTTATAAATATCAACAAAAGGATTCGCTCTTAATATTGATGCCAAAGGAACATTGTATCTTCTACTAATGCTATATAACGTATCACCTTGTCTTATGATGTACACCATACAATTGTAATCTTCGTAATTCATGACAACCAACTTTCTTTTAATAGGAAGTTTATATATAAAATGAACTATCCTATCTAACTATATTCAATATTATTATATACAAATTAATACCCATGGTTCCCTATTTGTATCTACTAATTTAGAAGTTTTTAATGCAGTTTACAAAAATTTTAAATTTAAGGAAAAAGAATAAGTTGAACTTAATTTCTATGTGTCGTATAATACAAGTTGTTTATTATTCCTACTACAATTAAACCACATTTTACTAGTGTATATTATTACAAATTTCGCTTTTAAAGTGACTTATTATATAGAATTTGGCATGAGACCGTCCAAATCCATATAGATAATTTATCAATAGAATATGTTTTTAACACTTATAATATAATTAGAAGATTCTAGTTTATATTATACAGAGGGAGGGAGCCTTTACGGTAAACGTTATGACACAAAACAAAATGAATCGACTTGGAATTGATATTGGATCTACAACTGTTAAAGTTGCTATTTTAGATGAAAATAATAAAATATTATACTCTGAATATGCTAGACATTTTGCAAATATTCAGGAAACATTAGCTGAACTATTAAAAAATGCTAAAAACCAATTAGGAGATTTGGATTTAGAACCTGTGATCACTGGTTCTGGAGGTTTATCCATATCAAAACACCTAAATGCGCCTTTTGTTCAAGAAGTTGTTGCTGTTTCTACTGCTTTGCAGGATTATGCACCTCAAACAGATGTTGCAATTGAACTTGGAGGAGAAGATGCCAAGATAATATACTTTACTAATGGAATTGATCAAAGAATGAATGGAATATGTGCCGGTGGAACCGGATCCTTTATTGATCAGATGGCTACCTTATTACGAACGGATGCCGAAGGCCTAAACGAATATGCGAAAGATTATAAATCCATTTACCCTATTGCTGCTAGATGTGGTGTGTTTGCTAAATCTGATGTGCAGCCTCTAATTAATGAAGGTGCAACAAAACCTGATTTAGCCGCTTCTATATTTCAGGCTGTTGTTAATCAAACAATAAGTGGTTTAGCCTGTGGTAAGCCTATTAAAGGCAATGTGGCATTTTTAGGAGGCCCTTTGCATTTCCTTACAGAATTAAAAAATGCATTTATTCGTACCCTTAATTTAACACCAGAGCAAACAATAGCACCATATCATTCCCATTTATTTGCTGCCATTGGTGCTGCTATGAATAGTAATAAAGAATCAATAATTGGAATTAATAAATTAATAACTATGTTATCAGACGGAATTGAGATGGATTTTGAAGTCAGCCGAATGGATCCCCTCTTTCGTAATGAGGAAGAATATAAGGAATTTAAGGAACGTCATTCCAGATATGCTGTAAAAAAAGGTGACTTAAGTACATATGAAGGCCAATGTTTTCTTGGTATTGATGCAGGTTCAACTACTACCAAAGTTGCTGTAGTTGGTGAAGATGGTTCCTTACTATATTCATTCTACAACAGTAATAATGGTAATCCTTTAAAAACTGCGCTAAAATCTATTCAGGAAATTTATTCTATCTTACCTGATAGTGCTACTATTGTACGTTCCTGCTCTACCGGGTATGGCGAAGCTTTAATTAAAGCTGCGCTTATGCTTGATGAAGGTGAAGTTGAGACGGTAGCTCATTACTATGCCGCTTCCTTCTTTAATCCTAATGTTGACTGCATTCTTGATATTGGCGGTCAAGATATGAAATGTATTAAAATTAAAGATAACAGTGTTGATAGTGTTCAGCTGAACGAAGCTTGTTCTTCCGGTTGCGGATCCTTTATTGAAACTTTCGCTAAATCACTAAATTATGAAGTTGCTGATTTTGCTGATGTTGCATTATTTGGAAATAATCCCATTGATTTAGGTTCTAGATGTACCGTATTTATGAATTCTAAAGTTAAGCAGGCACAGAAAGAAGGAGCAACAGTTGCAGATATCTCCTCTGGACTTGCTTACTCTGTAATTAAAAATGCTATCTATAAAGTTATTAAAATCACTGACCCTAAGGACCTTGGTGAAAATATAGTAGTTCAAGGCGGTACTTTCTATAATGATGCTGTCCTTAGAAGTTTTGAAAAATTAGCCAATTGCACCGTTGTCCGCCCTGATATTGCTGGCATTATGGGGGCCTTTGGAGCCGCTTTAATAGCCAGAGAACATTATGCTGGCGAAGAAACATCAATGCTTTCCATTGACCAGATAAATGCCTTAAAAGTTGAATCCTCTATGTCACGATGCAAAGGATGTACCAATAACTGCCAGCTTACTATTAATCGCTTTTCTGGAGGCAGACAATATATTTCAGGAAATCGTTGTGAAAGAGGTTTAGGAAAAGTTAAAAATAAAGATAATATACCAAACTTGTTTGAATACAAATTAAAGCGACTCTTCTCCTATGAACCCTTAGAAGAAGATAAAGCATACCGTGGGAAAGTTGGTATACCAAGGGTATTAAATCTATATGAAAATTACCCCTTCTGGTTTACTTTCTTTACGAAACTTGGATATAAAGTTGTATTATCACCAGAATCTACAAGAAAAATATATGAATTAGGAATCGAATCCATACCTAGTGAATCTGAATGCTATCCTGCAAAAATTGTACATGGACATATTATGTGGCTTATGAAGCTGGGAATTGATTTTATCTTCTATCCAAGTATTCCATACGAAAGAAAAGAAGTTGAAGGTGCAAACAATCATTATAATTGTCCAATCGTTGCATCTTATAGTGAAAATATAAAAAATAATATGGAAGAATTAAAAGATAGAAATATTAATTTTCAGAATCCGTTCCTATCCTTTGAAAATGAAGACATTATTACGAAACGACTTATGGATATTATGAAAGAAATTGCGGATATCCAAGAAAATGAAGTGAAAGCTGCGGTACATATGGCTTGGATGGAAATGGAAGCTGAAAGAGATGACATACGTAAAAAAGGGGAAGAAACCATTGCTTATTTAAAGGAAACCGGACGTAAAGGAATTGTTCTTGCAGGCAGACCTTATCATGCAGATTCTGAAATAAATCATGGAATACCGGAATTAATTACAAGTTACGGTGTGGCTGTACTTACGGAAGATAGCATCTCTCACCTTGGTATGGTTGACAGACCTTTAGTTGCAGTAGACCAGTGGATGTATCATTCCAGATTATATGCCGCTGCTTCTTATGTGAAAACAATGCCAAATCTAGAACTGATTCAGCTAAATTCCTTTGGTTGTGGGCTGGATGCTGTTACCACAGATATGGTAAATGATATCTTAGCTAAGTCAGGAAAAATATACACCGTACTTAAAATTGATGAAGTCAATAATCTTGGTGCCGCTAGAATACGTATTCGTTCTCTTTTATCTGCACTAAGAGATAGAGAACATAAACATCTGGTGAAAGCGAAAGTAGTCTCTAATGCACATAATAGAGTTGTTTTCACAGAAGAGATGCGTAAAACTTACACCATCTTGGCACCACAAATGTCACCAATCCATTTTGATATTTTAGAATCTGCCATGGGTGCTGGCGGTTATCATGTGGAAGTTTTAGGCAATGATAACCATACTGCAGTTGATATGGGATTAAAATATGTGAATAATGATGCCTGCTACCCTTCCTTAATGGTTGTTGGCCAGATTATGGATGCTCTGCTTTCTGGAAAATATGATCTGCATAAAGTGGCGATCATGATTACTCAAACCGGAGGTGGCTGTCGTGCAACCAACTACATTAATTTTATCCGCAGAGCATTAGAAAAAGCAAATATGGCATATATACCTGTTGTTTCCATTAGTGCTCAGGGCCTTGAAAAAAACCCAGGGCTTAAGTTTACTCCAAAGTTACTAATTGGTGTAATTCAATCTTTAGTGTATGGTGATGTTTTAATGAGAATACTGTATCGTACCAGACCATATGAATTAGAAGCAGGATCCGCTAATGCATTGCATAAAAAATGGACAGAAATCTGTAAAGTATCGGTTACCAATGGAAAATGGAATGAATTTAAAAAGAATTTGCGAAAGATGATTCATGAATTTGATACCCTCCCACTAAAGGATATAGTAAAACCAAGAGTTGGTATTGTAGGTGAAATTTTAGTTAAATTCTTACCTGCTGCCAATAATTATCTTGTAGATTTATTAGAAGCAGAGGGTGCGGAAGCTGTAGTTCCAGACTTAATAGATTTCTTTATGTACAGTTCCTTTAACTCCAATTTTAAAGCTGAATTCTTAGGTTTTAAGAAAAGAACTGCCAAAATTAATAATTTGGTTATTAATGTTCTTGAATTTTGCCGAAAAGAAGCTAGAATTGCTCTAGAAAAAAGTGTACGCTTTGAACCACCAGTGCCTATTAAGAAGCTTGCAGAATATGCTGCTCCCATAGTTTCCCTTGGAAATCAAACAGGAGAAGGCTGGTTTTTAACTGGAGAAATGGTTGAATTAATTCATTCTGGTGTTAATAACATTGTTTGCGCTCAGCCATTTGGTTGTCTTCCTAACCACATTGTAGGCAAAGGCGTTATTAAAGAATTGCGTCTTCAGTATCCTGAATCTAATATTATTGCAATAGATTATGATCCTGGGGCAAGTGAAGTTAATCAGTTAAATCGAATTAAATTAATGTTAGCAACTGCAAATAAGAATCTAGCTACAGAATAATAATTGGTATTAAACTGGCATAGATTTAAATTAAAAATAAGGAACAAAGTCTATTGCAGACTTTGTTCCTTATTTTTGTTTTCACAAATTATTAATTATATCTTTTTCAAACTCTGTCATAAAAACATCTTTATCAATACAGAAATCTTTTATTTTTTTATATCCATATTTCGCATATAAATTTACTGCAGGAAAATTCATTTTACCTGTACAAACCACAATTTTCTTTATATCCTTTTCTACTGTTTCTATAAACATTAATAACTGCCCGGCAATGCCTTGATTAAAGTAATTCGGATGTACTGCTACTCTATGCAGATCCAGGATTTCGTCATAATATTTATAAGAAATAATCCCAGCAATTTTATCCTTTCTATAATATCCATAAAAGATTTCACCACTCTCCCTAATAGTCTCTATGGTATCTTTTAAGGTTGGAATCTCTGGATATCCGATTAAATCAGCCTCAATTTGATAGGAAGCCCTTTGTAATTCAATAATCTCTCTGGCTATAGCTGTATCATATAGGTTAAGCTTTTCAATCATATATATTACTCCCAAACTTATATTAGTATAAAATTACACAAGAGTTGAATCTTTTTCATAAATTTTCTTAGCAAATTCATATCTATCCCACATCCTGTAAAACTCTATTATACTATAATTTTAATTCTAATTAAAGTTCTATTTTATAATTGTTTTTTAATTATTTTATAATTTTTACAAATCGTTTTTTCCCAATTTTTATTACATCTCCACAGGCAATCACCATATCTAAATCCACTTCTTTTTCCTGATTCACTTGAATTCCTCCTTGAAGTAATAGCCGTCTAAATTCACTATTACTTTGAACATATTTTTCTTTTACTAAAAGTGGAATAATATCTTTTAGCAAATCATTTTCTAATTCAATTATTAATTCTGGGATATTATCGGGAATATTTTTTTCTTCAAAAGCAGTTTTAAAGTATGTTATTGCTTCTTCTAATTCTTCTTTTGTATGATATAAAGCAGTTATTGTTTCTGCTAGTAATAATTTTATATCCTTGGGATTTTTCCCCTCCATAAGTTCATTTTTAATCTTATGGATATTATCTGGGTGTATGTCAGTAGCCAATTCAAAATACTTAATAATTAAATCATCCGGTATCTCCATGACTTTTTTGAACATAACATAAGCAGGTTCATTAATCCCAATGTAATTTCCTAGACTTTTACTCATTTTTTCCTTCCCATCCATGCCTTCTAGAATAGGCATAAAAATAGCTATCTGCTGTTCTTCTCCCATTGCTTTTTGTAAAGTTCTACCCATTAGTATATTAAATGTCTGGTCGGTCCCCCCAAGTTCAATGTCCGCATGGATGGACACAGAATCATAAGCCTGCATAATAGGATAAAAGAATTCATGTAGTCCAATTGGGACATTACTCTTATATCGCTTTTGAAAATCATCTCTTTCTAATATTCTGGCTACAGTTGTTGTAGATGCTAAATGTACAATCTGCTCAAAAGTCAGTTTACTAAGCCATTGGCTATTAAAAAGTACCTCTGTTCTATCTTTATCAAGTATTTTAAAAATTTGTTTCGTATAAGTTTTTGCATTTTCTAAAACATCTTCTTCTAATAATGCTTTTCTTCCCTGGGATTTACCTGTAGGATCTCCAATTCTCCCAGTAAAGTCACCGATGATAATGACAGCTTTATGTCCTAAATCCTGTAGTAGCTTTATTTTTCTAAGTACTACTGCATGCCCTAGA
>JAQSYR010000011.1 GCA_029256035.1 Anaerocolumna sp.
CGTAGATTCTATTGCTGGTGGCGGAGGTTTAATATCTCTGCCGGCTTATCTTCTTGCCGGTGTACCAACCTACAATGCATTAGGAACCAATAAACTTTCCTCTGCCTTTGGAACAACCATATCAGCTGTACGCTATATTAAAAATAAAAGTGTACGTTTCAACTTAATTCTTCCAACGGTTGGATTAGCACTGATTGGTTCCTCCCTAGGAGCTAATCTGGTTTTACAGGTAGAAGAGATCTATTTGCAATATTTATTATTATTTATTCTGCCTTTGATTGCACTTTTGATATTTCGAAAGAAAGATATTTTGGAAGTGGGAGATGAGGATCATCTGTCAGGCAGAAAGCAGTTTATCATTGCCTGTCTGGCTGCATTTATTATAGGTGGATATGATGGGTTTTATGGACCTGGAACTGGAACATTTCTTGTTCTTGTCTTTACTGCCATGGCTAAAATTAATGTGAAAGAGGCAAGTGGTAATGCGAAATGCATTAATCTTGCTTCTAATATAGCAGCATTAACAACGTTTTTATTACATGGACATGTTTTTGTTGTCCTTGGTCTGTCAGGTGCTGTGTTTAACATGTTTGGCAATTATGTAGGGTCAGGAATGATGATGTTGGGGTCAAAAGTCTAATTCATGTAAAATGATAAATAACAACGTATCTATATTTATCTGGGATTGCCTTTCCCTGGGACGTCTGAAAATTAAAAGAAAATTTTGAAAATATTGCCATATTATTAGATTATTTGGATGAAAATAGTATAATTTTATCTATATTTTTATTTGACAAATACAGTCTATTGTGTGTATAATTGCTACAAAGAAAAAGTCAGGGCAAAAGGGCCAGAGTCATTGGAAACTGCCAGGCTAAAGAGTTTGCCAAGGCAAGCTCTTTATTCTTACACTAGCAAGTTACTCTAGTGTAGTGATAAATTAAAAAAGTAAATAGGTACCTATTCCGTACATATTAGAAATTAGGAGTGATGTTATGGCAATGATAAAGGTTGAAAAATTAAATAAAGTATTTGGTGATTTACACGTACTAAAGAATATAAACCTTGAAGTAAAAGAAGGGGAAAAATTAGTAATCATCGGACCAAGTGGAAGCGGAAAGAGTACGTTGATTCGTTGTATCAATCATCTGGAAGAACCTACATCTGGCGAGATTACAATTAAAGATATTAAAGTTACGAAGAAAAATAAAACCGAGATGGCTAGAAAATATTCTTCTATGGTATTTCAACAGTTTAATCTTTATCCAAATATGACAGTACTTGAAAATCTTACCTTAGCCCCAATAAAGTTGCAGAAACTACCAAAAGAGGAAGCTAAAAAGATGGCAATGGAATATTTAAAACGAGTTGGTTTATCTGAAAAGGCCAATCAGTACCCTCAGAATCTTTCTGGTGGACAGCAGCAACGTGTAGCAATTGCAAGAGCATTGTGTACAAAGCAGCCAATTATTCTGTTTGATGAACCAACATCAGCGTTGGATCCTGAAATGGTTCAGGAAGTATTGGATGTAATGATTGAGCTTTCCAAAGAAAATATTACCATGATTTGTGTTACCCATGAAATGGGATTTGCAAGACAGGTAGCTGACCGTGTTATTTTTATGGATGACGGACAGATCATTGAAGAGGGTGTTCCGGAACATTTCTTCACAAATCCTGAGAATGACAGAACTAAACTATTCTTAAGTAAGATACTAAGATAAATAAATTAAAAATTACTATGTTAACAGACGGGTTACCGTTTGATATATAAAAATTTTAAGGAGGAAGTTATTATGAAAAAAAGAGTATTATCAATGCTTATGGCATTAATGATGGTAGTTGCTTTATTAGGAGGTTGTAGTTCAGGCTCTAAAGATTCAGATACTGCAACTACAGCAGCAGGAGAAACCACTGCAGGTAATACAGAAGATCCTGGATTACAGGCAATTAAAGACGCAGGAAAATTAAAGGTAGGTGTTAAGGTAGATGTTCCTTCCTTTGGATTACAAAACACAGCAACTGGTGAATATGAAGGTTTAGAAGTTGATATAGCTTATGCAGTTGCTGCTGAGATCTTTGGAGTAACTCCAGAAGAAGCCAAAGAACAAGGACTTGTTGAATTCCAGGGTGTAACAGCGAAAACAAGAGGCCCTTTACTTGATAATGGTGAATTAAATTTAGTTGCTGCTACTTTTACAATTACGGAAGAACGTAAGCTATCCTGGAACTTCTCTACTCCATATTATGAAGATGCACTTGGTTTAATGTGCCTTGAAAGTTCAGGCTATGAAACAATGGCTGATCTTGACGGAGCCATCATTGGTGTAGCACAGGGTGCAACAACAAAGGATGCAATTGCGGCATATATAGCAGAACAGGGATTAGATATTGAAGTTGAATTCCAGGAATTTGATGGATATCCTGCACTTAGTGCAGCTCTATCTTCTGGAAATATCGATGTATTCTCTGTTGACCGTGCAATTCTTGCAGGTTACAATGATGATACCACTAAAATTCTTCCTGAGAGATTTGGTACACAGGAATATGGTGTTGCAACAGCACTTTATGCGAAAGAATTAACAGAAGTTGTAGAAAAAGTAGTAACCGATTTACTTAGCAGCGGTGAAATGGATAAAATGATTTCAGGCTGGGGAATCGAATAATAAAAAAGTTATGATTGGTGAGTGAACAATATGGTTAAAGGTCTTTTTAATATCAGCAGATGGGAAGAAGCATTTGCAAATATGGATACCTTCGGAGAAGGCATGTTAATGACAATTAAAGTTGCCATACTAGGTCTTTTGGTGTCACTACTCTTAGGAATTATCTTTGGAGTAATTTCCACTACCAAGGTAAAGATATTGCAGATTATCTCTCGTATTTATGTAGAATTCTTTCAAAATACACCCTTGGTTGTTCAAGTATTCTTCTATTACAATGGATTACCACAGATCTTGCAGGGGATTCTAGGAACTAGCAGGCCGGTGCGTTTATCTAAATTATTATTAGGTGTTATTGGTGTTGGGTTCTATCACGGTGCCTATATTGCTGAGGTTATTCGAACTGGTATTGAAGCAGTTCCAAAAGGCCAGACGGAAGCAGCATATTCCCAAGGTTTTACTAAGATACAAACAATGAGATATATAATACTGCCTCAGACGTTAAAACTGATACTTCCGCCATTAGCCAATCAGGCACTCAACCTGGTGAAAAATACTTCCGTGTTGGCATTGGTTGCCGGTGGGGATCTCATGTATCATTCTGACAATATTGTAAGTAATAGCGGATTTTTACAGGGTTATATCATAAGTTGTGTTTTATATTTTATTATCTGCTATCCACTTGCAGCTTTAGTAAGAAGATTAGAGATACGTTCTAAGAAAACACCAACTCCTAAGAAAATGAAACCAATGGAGGTGGCGTAATGAGTGTAATATTTTCAAAAGCAAATATATTATTTATGTTTCAGGGATTATGGTTAACCATAGTAATCTCAGTGTTTACCATATTCCTAAGCATAATTTTTGGTACCATTCTGGCAATGTTTCGTAACTACTGTAAAGGCAGACTTAAGTTCTTATCTGTATTTGCTTCCGCATACATTGAACTATTTCGTTGTACGCCCAATCTGATCTGGATCTTGCTTTTACGTTTTACCATGAAAGGCAATGCCGTATACATTAGTATTTTAGCATTTACTCTGTTTACTTCTGCAGTAGTTGCAGAGATAGTCAGAGGAGGATTGAATGCAGTACCTAATACTCAGTTTGAAGGTGCCGCTTCCCAAGGATTTAATTTCTTTCAAACCATGTGGTATATTGTACTGCCGCAGGCATATAAAATGCTAATACCTGCATTATTATCACAATGTACAACAATTATAAAAGACACATCATTTTTGAAAGCAGTAGATATTCAAGAATTTATGAGAAATTCTTCCGTTGTACTTGGTAGTGCCAGAGGAATCGCTCAGATTACTGCCCTATATGGATTTGTATTACTCACCTATTTTGTACTTAACTTTGCGCTTTCCTGTGTGGTAAGAGGATATCAAAAACATCTGGCAGTTTCTTAATGGAAGGAATTATAGTTATGGGAAAAAGAATGATAATGACAATTGGACGTGAATTTGGTGCAGAAGGTCATGAAATTGGTAAAGAATTATCAGAACGACTTAGGATTCCGTTATATGACAAAGACTTACTTTACCTGGCAGCGAACCAAAGTGGTATGTCCATTGATACCTTAGCCAGTGCAGATGAGGCTGTTTCAAATCGTTTTTTATCTGCATACTTACCTCAAAGTCTTGATAATTATACGTTAAATGATAAACTCTTTAAGTTACAGTCCAATATAATAAGGGATTTAAGTGAAAAAGGCTCTTGTGTAATTATTGGCAGACTTGCAGACTATATATTAAAGGATGATGCAGATTGCATCAAAGTGTTTATCTATGCACCTTTTGAAGATAGAGTTAAAATAATCAAAGAAAAGCATGGAATATCGGAAGATGCTGCGAAAAAGCAGGTAAAACGTATGGATAAAGCCAGAAAAGATTATTATTCTTACTATTCGAAGGGAAAATGGAATCAAAAAGAGGGCAAAGATATTTTATTAAACAGAGCAGCCTTTGGAATTGAAGGTTGTGTAGATATATTAGAAGCTATTGCAAGAAAAAGAATGGAATAGCAAAAAAGAGAATGGAATAAAGAGAATGGAATAAAGATAAAGAACTGTTGCAAACAACGTGCAAGTTATTAATGATGATGCTGCCTATAACCTGAATGTTTACAACAGTTCTTTTTAATTTATTTTATTTCAAACTTTATTCTATTTTATTTTAATCTTTATTCTATTTTATTTTATAAAGGAATTAAGTTTAGTTTTTAAAGAATCTGTAATTTCCATCAAAGGTAACCTTACCTCAGGAGATTGAATTAATCCGAGTTCCTTTAAACAGTACTTGGTTGGAGCTGGATTCGGTTCCTTAAAGAGGAGAGGAATAAAGTCATAGAGCTGTTTCCATATCTGTAACGCTCCCTCCTGGTCATTGGCCTTCATTTTATGATAAACATCTACAAAGGATTCTGTTTTTAAATGGGAAGAAGCAAGGATTCCACCCTGACCACCCAGTGCCAGAGTTGTGTAGAACAAAAGATCCTCTCCAGTAAGAATAGAGAAATCTTTTGGCGGATGCATAAGCAAAGACATAGTTTGCTTAATATCACCGCAGGAATCTTTCAGTCCAACAATATTCTTGATTTCAGCCATTTTATAGATGGTCTCATTTTCAATATTTACTCCTGTACGGTAGGGAATATTATACACAATTATATCTAAAGCAGTTTCTTCAGCAATACTCTTAAAATGAGTATAAATGCCTTCCTGGCTAGGACGGTTATAATAAGGACACACGGATAGAATACCTTGTATTTCGTAATATTCTGCAATTTTAACCTTCTTTATTACTTGAGCTGTATAATTACCGCCAACACCAATATAAACAGGTAATCGGCCGTTGTTAAATTCCATTGTGTTCTCAATCATTTCTTCAAATTCATATTCGCTTAATACTGGGCTTTCTCCAGTTGTACCTAATGGAATAAATCCACTGATCCCCTTTTCTGCATAATAATCAATCAATTTTTTATAAGAAACGTAATCTATTTTATTATCTTTAAATGGAGTTATAATTGGTAACCATACACCTGTAAGCTGCATAAAAAAGCCTCCTAATTTCTACAAATCTATAATATTATCTTTCTAATCCTATTATACAAAACATTATTTTATAAAAATACTAGAATAATGCTATAAATATTGCAAATAATGCTATATAATATTCTTAAATAATTTTTTTGTGCATCATGGCTTTAAATAAAAGAGCAAAGTAAAGTAGGGTAGGGGATACAATGACAAAATTTCAAAAACTAGGTTACTTGGAAAATGATTTTAAGATGTTTCACATTATAGACAGACAGAGAAAAGAATATGAATTTCACTACCATGATTTTAATAAAATAATGATACTGTTGCGAGGCAATATCAACTATTCCATCGAAGGAAAAAATTATTTATTAAAGCCACACGATATTGTATTAGTGAATGCAGGTGAAATTCACAGGCCCTCTGTTCTTGATTCATCTGCCTATGAAAGAATTATAATTTATGTTTCAACCCAGTATTTAGATAGTTTTACTAAGAAGGATTATGATTTACAGTATTGTTTTGAGCAGGCAAAAAAGGAGCATTCTAATGTTCTAAGACTTCCTTCCATAGATAAGAGTAAACTATACCAGGTATGTTTAGAACTTGAGCATTCTTTTATGGATAATGCTTATGCCAATGAACTTTATCAGGAAATATTGTTTGTAGAATTTATGATTCAGCTAAACAGAACAGTAATTGCTAATACCGTTCACTATCTAGATTCTGTGAATGGAAATGAAAAGTTATTACAAATTATTCATTATATTAATGAGCATCTTTTAGAAGAGATTACAATTGACCAGTTAGCAGAACATTTTTATCTTAGCCGCTACTATTTAATGCATTTCTTTAAAGAAGAGACTGGATATACTATAGGTAATTATATTACAAAGAAACGGCTGCTATTAGCTAAAAATCTCATACAAAGCGGCAAATCCATAACGGAAGTTTGTTATCTAAGTGGATTTAAGAATTATTCCACTTTTTCCAGGGCATTTAAAAAAGAATTTAACATTATCCCTAAAAATGCACAATTTATAGATTAAAAGCTTAAGATGGGCAAATTTTAAAATATTTTTTATATCTAGTTGCCATGAGGTTATAAGGGGTTGGGCAGTTTTTAAATAATATTGTAAATAACTATTGAAATTTGCGATAGAAAATGCTTATAATATACATATTAGAAAAATGGAGGACAAACAAATGGATTTTATTGTTGAAGTATCAGCTCGTCATGCACATGTATCACAGAAAGATCTTGAGATACTTTTTGGCGAAGGATATCAGTTAACTGAAGTAAAGGAACTTTCCCAACCAGGACAGTACCTGGCAAAAGAAAAAATTACAATTAAAAAAGGCGATGCAGTTATGGAACGCATTTCTATCTTAGGACCAGTAAGAAGTGCAAGCCAGGTAGAACTTTCTATGACAGACTGTGTTAAATTAAAAGCAAAATCTGTAATCAGAGAATCTGGTGATTTAAGTGGATCAGAAGCTGTAACCCTAGTTGGACCAAATGGTTCTGTTGACTTACCAGAAGGTTTAATCGTTGCAAAGAGACATATTCATATGACTCCGGAAGATGCAGCTAAATTAGGTGTTTCTGACAAACAAATTGTTGCTGTTGCAGTAGAATCTGAAGGCAGAAAATTAATTTTTGAAGATACCATTGTTAGAGTAAATCCTACTTATGCATTAGCAATGCATATCGACACCGATGAAGGTAACGCAGCTATGGTACCAAGAGATGGTGGTAAAGGTAAAATCGTAACAATTCAAGCATAAGTATAGACGCAAGTGAGAGGGCCGGTAAGAAATTACCGGCCCCTTTTTTACTTTATAGACTCTTTCTTGTATAATATTGATAAAAAAATATCATATATTGAAATATGGTTGTATAATTTGTATAATCTATATAATCAGTTAAATTCATTAATCATTGGAGGGAAAGGATGAGCAAATACAAATTGGAGCAACCGGGGAATCAAAATGAGAAGTTACAGTTGTTATATAATAAATTCAAGCAAAAAATTGAATCATATCCAGTTGGTGTGTGTCCATTAACAGTACAGATGTCCTTACTTCAGACATCTAAGAACCAAACCTGTGGAAAATGTGTACCTTGCAGAGATGGACTGGTACAACTAGAAAAGTTACTTCAAGAAATAATAGATGGCAATGGCACCAAAAATACCTTAAGGGAATTAAAAGTGCTGGCAGAATATATTAGGGATAATGCCGATTGTGCCATTGGATATGAACCTGCAGACTCCATGCTAAAAGGTATGGAACTTTTTAAAGAGGAATACCTAAATCACATTATTATGCATGTTTGTGGGGAGGAAATCCAACAGAAAGTTCCCTGTATTGCAATGTGCCCGTCGCATGTGGATATTCCCGGATATCTGGCACTCATTGGCGAGGAAGATTATGCGGGTGCTGTTAACTTAATACGAAAAGAGAATCCATTTCCAACGGCTTGTGCTATGATATGTGAGCATCCATGTGAAGAACATTGCAGAAGAAGCATGATAGACAGCCCACTAAATATACGTGGGCTAAAGAAGTTTGCAGTGGATCAAATGGCCGCAGACCTTGTCCCGGTACCTGAAGTTAATGTTGCAACTGGAAGAAAAATCGCTGTGGTTGGTGGAGGCCCAAGTGGAATGACAGCAGCTTATTTCCTGGCATTGATGGGGCATAAGGTAATAATTTATGAGGAAAATGTTAAACTTGGCGGCATGTTGCGATATGGAATCCCAAACTACAGATTCCCCAAAGACCGATTAGATGAAGATATTAGAGCTATTTTGTCCACTGGTAATATTGATGTGAAATACAATGTAACTGTTGGAAAAGAAATAGCAATACAGGAGCTATATGATAATTATGATGCTGTTTATATTGCAATTGGTGCCCAGGCGGCAAAGAAGTTAAGTCTGGAAGGAACCAATAGCAGCAATGTATTTTCTGCCGTTGATATGCTTAGAGGGGTAGGATATGGTAATCTGCCAGATTACTCTGGGAAAAGGGTAGTTGTTATTGGTGGTGGAAATGTAGCTATGGATTGTGCCAGAACAGCCATTCGATGCAAGGCAGAGGAGGTTACCATTGTCTATCGAAGGCGCCAGGAAGATATGACTGCCCTGGCAACAGAAGTAGAAGGGGCAATTAGAGAAGGCGTGGAGCTTGTGACACTTCAGGCACCTCTTCGAATCGAAGCGGATGATAGTGGAACATGTACTGCACTTTGGATTCAACCACAAATCATTGGAACTTATGACAGGAATGGCAGGCCCAGACCAGTTAATGCCAAAAAATCTCCCAATAAAATTCCCTGTGATATTATACTAATTGCTATAGGTCAGGATATTGAAAGTGAACCTTTTGAACAGTTTGGCATCCCTGTTGATGGAAATTGTTTTATTACAACAAATCAATGTGAGGTAAAAGTAAAACCTGGTATCTTTGCTGGAGGAGATTGTGTAACAGGTCCTGCAACTGTAATTAAGGCAGTTGGGGCCGGTAAAACAGCAGCATATGCCATAGACGAATATTTAGGATATCACCACAAAATTATTTCTGAGGTTAGAATACCAGATGCCAGACCAAATCACCGTATGCCTACGGGAAGAGTTAATTTTACAGAGAGAGAAGCCAGAGTGCGGAAGCTGGATTTTCTTCCTGTAGAAAATGAGATGAGCTTTGAGGAAGCAATGCAGGAAACATCCAGGTGTTTAAGGTGTGATCACTATGGTTGCGGTGTATTGGAAGGAGGCAGAGATTAAAGTGGTAAATATCAGTATTGATGGAGTAATGATACAGGTGAAAGAGGGCAGTTCCATTTTAAAGGCTGCAGAGCTATCCGGCAGAAAAATCCCAACCCTATGTTATCTAGAAGGTGTTAGTGATATAGGTTCTTGCAGACTTTGCGTGGTAGAAGTAGAAGGAATGGAACAACTAGTGACTTCCTGTAATACGAAAGTAATGGAAGGAATGGCAATACAAACTGAAAGTGGTAAAGTAATACAGGCAAGAAAAATGGCTCTGAATTTAATATTATCTAATCATGAATATGATTGTAATCATTGTGCCAAGAATGGGGATTGCCAACTACAAAGTTACAGCTTAGAGTATGGTGTAACAGAATCCACTTATTCTGGTACCAGAAGAAATATACATAGTCAGGATGTAGATTCCCATCCTTTTTTATCTTATAATCCTAAACTTTGCATTCAGTGTCAAAGATGTGTAAACACCTGTTTAAAAGTGGCAGGTCGCAGAGCTATCACATCAGGGAAAGCAGGAACCTTTACTGTGATTAATGCACCCTTTGGTAATGAGTGGAAGAGTACAATTTGTGAATCTTGTGGAAATTGTGCCCGGGCATGTCCTACGGGAGCATTAATGGTAAAAAGAAGAAAGGATTATGAGAGTTGGGAAGTAAAAAAAGTTCTCACTACTTGTGCTCATTGTGGAACTGGATGTCAATATTCTCTTATTATAAAAGATAATAAAATAGTTGATACGAAAGCGGAACAGGGACCTGCTAATAAGGGCAGGCTTTGTGTAAAGGGGCGTTCTGGTTCTTTTGATTTTGTTCATTCCAAGGAGAGATTACAGTATCCATTAATTAAAAACAAAATTACAGGTGAGTTTGAACGTGCCAGCTGGGAAGAAGCACTAAACATGGTTGCCACAAAATTTATGGAAATCAAGAAGAATTATGGACCGGATGCATTAGCCGGGTTTGCCTGTTCACGCTCACCAAATGAAGATGTGTATCTTATGCAGAAGCTGGTAAGAACATGTTTTGGAACTAATAATATTGACAATTGTGCAAGGGTTTGCCATTCGGCTTCGGTTACAGGACTGTCAATGACTTTAGGTTCTGGAGCGATGACCAATCCCATACAGGATATTACCAGTGATGTTGATTGCATTTTACTTGTAGGAGCCAATCCGGAAGAAGCACATCCAGTGATCGGTATGCAGATTCGTAATGCAGTCGAAAAGGGTGCAAGACTTATTGTAGTTGATCCCCGTGATATTGGTCTGTCAAAACAGGCAGATATCCATCTGAAATTAAAACCAGGCACCAATGTTGCATTTACCAATGGGATGATGCATCAAATTTTAGAAGAAGGGCTAGAAGATAAAGAGTTTATAAAAACTCGTACGGAAGGTTTTGATGTACTTGCAGAAATTGTGAAAGAATATACACCGGAGCGGGTAGGGAAAATCTGTCATATTGAACCGGAAAAACTAAAAGAAGCAGCGCGAATGTATGCAACTGCAAAGAAGGCACCTATTATATATTGTCTCGGGGTTACAGAGCATTCTACAGGAACGGAAGGGGTAATGTCAATTTCTAATCTGGCTATGATGGTTGGTAAATTAGGAAGAGCTGGATGTGGAGTAAATCCCCTAAGAGGACAGAATAACGTACAGGGTGCCTGTGACATGGGTGCCATGCCAGGAGATTATCCTGGATACCAGAAGGTAAATCATCCAGCAGTCAGAGAAAAATTTGAAAAAGCCTGGGGTGTGTCTTTAAATCCTGAACCAGGACTTCGTTCTACCGATGTCTTTCCTGCTGCCATAGAAGGAAACATAAAAGGGCTATTTATTTATGGAGAAGATCCTGTAGTTTCTGACCCTGATACAAAACATGTGATAAAAGCTTTAGAAAGCCTTGATTTTCTTGTAGTAGAAGAATTATTTATGACAGAAACAGCAAAGTTAGCAGATGTTATTCTACCAGGAAGAAGTTATGCTGAAAAAGAAGGTACCTTTACCAATACAGAAAGAAGAGTCCAAAGAGTACGAAAGGCAGTGGAATTAGACCATGAGACCCGCCTGGATACAGATATATTGATAGATCTTATGAATCGTATGGGCTATCCCCAACCACAGGTCTGTGCATCTGAAATTATGGAGGAAATAGCATTGGTAACACCCAGCTATGGAGGAATTAGTCATGAAAGACTAGATGCAGGGGAAACTCTTCAATGGCCATGTACAGACAAAGAACATCCTGGAACTCCGATTATGCATGCAGGTAGATTTACAAGAGGGCTAGGATGGTTTTTCCCATCCGAATACAAAACTTCTGCAGAGCTTCCGGATGATGAATATCCATTTATCATGATGACAGGACGAATTTTAGCCCATTATAATACCAGAGCTATGACTGGTAAAACACCAGGTTTAATGGAAATTGAGGGTACCTCTTTTATTGAAATCAACCACCAGGATGCTAAAGCCCTTGGAATTATTAATGGTGACAAAGTTATGGTGACTTCAAGGCGTGGGACAATAAAAACTACAGCAAGAGTTAGTAATAAGGTTTCGAAAAGTGAGTGCTGGATGCCGTTTCATTTTCCAGATGGCAATCCAAATTGGATTACGAATGCTGCATTAGATGAATATGCAAGAATACCAGAATACAAAGTAACTGCTGTGAAAATAATGAAAGAGGAATAAAAGGTTATGGATATTAGTGTTGGAATCCTGGCTGGTGGGAAAAGTGCTCGCATGGGAGTAAATAAAGCTTTTCTGCAATTTAAAGACAGCTCCTTTCTTGAAACAATTGCAAAAGAGTGCAATGATTATGCTAAAATCATTATTTCTGTAAATCGTTTAGAGGAGAATTATCTGAAATTAGGATATGAACTTGTAGCAGATGAACGAGATGGTTTTGGACCCTTAGAAGGCATCTATCAGATTCTAAAGATAATAGAAACAGACTATGTATTAATACTTGCTGCAGATATGCCCTATCTTAAGAAAGAATTTTTAAGAGAATTTACCCGATGCATTAGGGAACCTGACAATGGTGGGGATAATAAAACTAACTTACCTGATTGTATTGTTTTGAGAGCAAAGAATATGTTAGAACCTTTATGCAGCCTGTATTCTAAAAGGGCTCTGCCAGAAATAGAAAAGATGAGAGGGAAGGAAGAACATAAATTACGACTTTTATTTGACAGAGTTACTACCTGGTATATAGATATAGAAACCTTGGGATATACCGTTGAGACCATTACCAATATAAATACTATGGAAGAGTATCAAAAATTAATAAAAGAAAAAGAATAAATTAAAATTAGATACCTTAAACGGAAGATAGGTTCCGGATAGGCTCTTAATGATGTAGAGCTGGTGCAGAATTCTTTTGATGATGGTTGTGAAGCTTATGCTACAAAGCCTATAGATGTAAAAAAATTAAGAACAGTTATGGAAAAGTTAAATTTTACCATAAAGAAATAATCAAATTATATAGGAAATTAAGGGCGTGTTACAGAACTAGCGTAAATCGTTAGGTTTGTAATACGTCCTTTCTTTTATGTCCTCGATTTAAAGCAAAAAAAGAGTAATAAAAAATTATGAAATTGATAAATTAACATGAATAAATTCACATTTCGTGAATATATTTATATAGATGTGAGAATAGAGTAGGAGAATGGTCGGAAGGTGGTCTGGCAGGATTAGGTTATTATTTACATAGGATACGAAAGAAACAAAACAAATTTTGAATAGAAAGTTAATTGACGAGTGGGAAGGAGGAAATGTGATGGATTTAATGATGAGATTATTTAAAGAGGAAGATGGACAAGGCTTAGTGGAGTATATATTGATTATTGCTATTATATCAGTTTGTATCATAGTTTTTGGCGATGATGTAGTAGATGCAATTAAAGGAGCTTTCCAAGAAGTAGTAACTGCTTTAGGTGGTGCAGCAATTGATTAACAAA
>JAQSYR010000220.1 GCA_029256035.1 Anaerocolumna sp.
CCTCCCTTGTTTTTCTTGTCATATTAAATGTATCATAAAAAGTACTTGCATGCCAAAATATAGTAAAATTAATATAGAAATGTGACAAAACTTAAATTTGTTGTTACAGTTTTTAGAAATGTTTGATTATTTTAATAAAATTTTGATATGATTCATGAACTGAAGCTAAAACAGACAATATAATAAAGCAGACAATATAATAAAGCAGACAATATAATAAAGCAGATAAAATAATAAAAAGAATGATAATTTCTATTTTATTGACGGATTCATAACCATAAGGTATAATGGGCATTAAAATTTTATTTTAATAGACTGGAGGAATTGTATGTTATGTCTAATTCAGATTTAACAGTAAGATATCATATTTGGAGAATACCAACATTTTTATTCTTATTTATTTCAACTACCTCCGGCTGTTAATTTGATGGCTGCGTATTCCCTTAATATCAATGATTATGTTCAAAATATATTTACCATTCTACTGGCAACTACAGTAGGTTGTCTTATTGGCTGGGAGAGAGAGATAAGAAACCGGCCGGCTGGACTTAGAACCTATTCTCTGGTCTGCATTGGTGCAGCTATTGTAATGATAACCTCCTTTGAAATATTTAAAACTTATAATCTATTAAATAATTTTGACCCAACAAGACTAGGTGCTCAGGTTATCAGTGGAATCGGTTTTCTTGGAGCTGGAACCATAATCAGAGATAGATTTTCAGTCAAAGGCCTTACAACTGCAGCAAGCTTATGGACAGTTGCCTGTATTGGACTGATGATTGGAGCAAGGATGTATTTTTTAAGTATTATTGTTACTTTTGTTATCTATTATGTTTTGCATAATCTGCATTCTATTGATGAAATAAAGGGAGATAAAGCAGGCTATAATATTACAGTCACAATTAAAAATTTAACAAATCAATTTGAAGAAATCAGGCAATTGTTAAAAGGGTATAGTAACAGACTGGTAGAAATGAACTCTGTATCTGACAAAATCCTAAATGATACCAAGGAAACGGAACTGAATTTTAAATTGACTCTATTTGAAAATGATGATGAAAGCCAAATTAATGAATTGGTCATTAAACTATATCAGATTCAGGACATACAATCTGTTAAAGTTGAAAGGTAACAAATGCTTCTTAAAGTGAGCCAAATAAATTGTTAACAGAAATAAAAGAGCTGTTATATTTTGTTATATAAGGATGTAAACGTTGTAAAAACTTTTTACATACCTTATTTTCACAAAATTAACAGCTCTATCTTTTGCTCTAACTAACCTTTCTGCAGATTCGCTCAATATCCTCACTGCCAAGGGATTCTTGCTCCAATAATTCATAAGCAATTTCTTTTAATGTTTCCAAATTATCTTTTAAGATTAACTTCGTTTCTTTATATAATTGATTCATGTGTTCCCTACATTTACCGATAAATATGGAATCTCCTATTTCTTGTATGGATTCTGTACTGAATAGTCCCATTTCCTGGTCCATTCCATACTTGTTAATATAATCCACCATAAGGGAAGATGCTTTCTGTATATCATTGCTGGCTCCTGTGGTTATTTCCCCTGCTCCTAAAATCAGTTCCTCTGCAGCCCTTCCTGCTAATAGCATCTGGATTTGGGATTGAATCTGACTTTTGGTCTGGTACAGAGTATCACTTGGTATACTTAGATTAAAACCACCGGCACCTTTTACACTTGGAATTATAGTTACCTTAGAGATGTAATAACCAGGCAGCAACAATTTTGTAATCAGCGCGTGGCCAGCTTCATGATAGGCTGTGATGTTACGGTCATTTTCACTTAAAAAGCTTCGGTCCATTTTTGGAGCACCTGCAATTACGGTGTAAAATGCCGTATCTATATGAGCATTTTGAATCAACGGTTCATTGGCATTTGCAGCGTTAATGGCAGCCTCATTTAACAGATTCTCAAGCATAGCGCCACTAAAATATACCGTAGATTTTGCCAAAGCATCTAAATTGACATCTTCTGCCATAGGTTTTGTCTTTGCATAAAGTGAAAGTATTTTCTTTCTGGAATTAATATCTGGTAATCCGATTTCTATCTGACGATCAAATCTGCCGGGACGTAACAATGCTTCATCCAGGGTATCCAGTCGATTGGTAGCACCTATGACTACAATACCACTATTTTCATGAAATCCAGACATTTCTGTAAGCAAAGCATTAAGGGTCTGGTCTCTTTCATCATTACTTGCAGAGAGACTGCGGGCACGTTTTTTACCAATTGCATCAATTTCATCTATAAAGATAACAGCTTTTTCACTTTTTTTTGCCTTTTGAAATAAGGAACGAATACGACTTGCACCAACTCCAACATACATCTGTACAAAATCTGAACCGCTCATAGCATAAAAAGGTACCCCTGCTTCACCTGCAATGGCCTTTGCCATTAAAGTTTTACCGGTTCCTGGTGGTCCATATAGAAGGAGCCCCTTTGGCATTCTTGCACCTACTAAAGTGTATTTTTCCGGATCCTTTATAAATTGAATCATGTCTTCCACCATAAGCTTAGCTTCAGCATTTCCTGCTATTTGGTCCAGGGTAATTGTGGAGATTTTATCTGACTTCTTAGTGACATCTTTTATATTAATCGTAGTCTGCCCGCCTCTTCGAAGGAAGAAGAATATACTACTAACAATTCCAATGACAAGAAGTGCTTGTAAACCTTGCATTGCAACATTATCCTGACTGTAATTTATCTTTATATGGTTTAATAATAGAAATTCTGTAAAGTTTTCTGTTTTTGGATTTGGTACTGTATAAATAAGATCCGGTTCCTCTTCAAGGATTGCCTGAAAAGAGCTGCGGCTCTCATCATAGACCACAGAACCCACCTGGTTTCCCTTAACTGCATCTAAAAAAGCAGGATAAGACATCTCTAATTTTGGTTTTTTTACTATGGAATATCCGGCGATACTTATGGTTAGTGCAATTAAAAGTAACAAGATAATCCTACCCTTTTTCCTCATGTAATAACCTCCAATTTACTTCT
>JAQSYR010000221.1 GCA_029256035.1 Anaerocolumna sp.
CCATTTATAGTAAAATCAAAAATTACCAAAACCAGAAAGGGATGAATCTATGAATGATGAAACTTTTTTAAGTTATTTATCAAACAGTCAGTTTCAATTAGAAAAGGTAATTCGTTGTAATGAATATAGTAAAAAGTTTGGAGTAATTCTATCAAATCAAGATGCACTTTTGTTACTTAATTCAAAGATTAATAGTTTAAAGGAAAAAGAAAGAATAGAATTAGGAGATAGTATTTTACCAAAATTAATTTTTACCTTTTGTGATTCACCTTATATTTATCAGGATAATTATGTTGAAACCTTAGAAGCACTACAGGATATCTTTTTTCTATATAAGAACGAATCCTTAGATGAACTTACCGATGATGAACTTTTGGAATTTATGAAATTTCATTTTGATGGAGACTGCCAGGGTTCTCTGGAATATTTAGAGGATACCTGTCTGGAGAAATTCGCCCGGAGGATAAGAGAAGGTTCTAATGGCATCATGGAAGAAGAGGAAGACCATGATGAATTCGTAGAATATGAGGCATATAAAGAATATGAGGAGTTTGAAGAATAATTTTAAAACGGAAGAGTTAATTTCTCTGGTAACTGAATTGGCAGAGAAATATACAAGCAAAGAGAGCACGTCAATTTCTTATGAAACTGCAAAGCAGCTTATGAATGCCATTCTTTATTGTATTAACGAGTATGAGGCATCTTTTCATGATAATTACCAAGGAGAAAATGGGAAATTAGCCCGTAATCTTAATGCAAAGTCAGTGTATGAAAATGGCTATGAGTTAGTCATTAAGAAAGTAATAGAGGGAAAAGAAATCTATGAAGAGATTATAAAGGATTTTAGCGACTATGGTAATATTGGATACTACGATACAATTGTAAAGGGAATGCCTTTATTTTTTATTTACTATGACCCAAAGTTTAAACCACAAGATCATATTTTAACACTTGATTATCCTACTATAAAGTCTGTTCATAAGCTTAATGGAATTGATGCTGTCTATGTTTATCTAAAATATATTAAAACAGAGCAGGTATTTTTAAGCGTATTGAAAGATGACTTAGTAAGACACATACTAATGAAATACCATTTCGATTACGAAGAACTTTTTATTAATATTAGCAGTATCGTATTACGTTATATGATTGGTTGTATGATTGCTAATAAGAATATTCATGAGGTAGAGTTTACGGAAGAAGATTTTTATAAAATTCACAATTTTGTAATTAAATATAGTACCCAAGAGTTAGAGATGACGTTGATAACTTATATAAAAAGATTAGTGGAACAGTATTATTTTGATAACAAAGAACTTTTTGAGTATTTGAAAGAGGATGCTAAAAATTTCAGTTTTGAACTTAGGAGGACAGCTGAGTCTAATTGTGTAGAAGCAGTATTTGGATATAAAAAGTAACTTTTATGTAAAACACAAATGCATCTCCTTATAGTATACTAGGTCAAATTAATACTTAAAAGGAGATGCATTTGATTTCTATTAGCATGAAATGAATAAAACAAGCAAATAGAACTTATTCTAAAGCAATTAGAATAGATACCTATACTAAAAAAAACTGCTGCTAAGATGAAATCCTGTTCTGTTATTGGTATTTTAAATCGAACAACCAGGTGTAATCCTGCATTTTCTCCTTCGATTTGAATGTTATCTTTAAACACACGCAAACATTGCATTAAGAGATCATGTTTATTCTTATAAATTTTACGCATTTTATTTAAGTGACGCTCGAAATAACCTTCTTCAATAAATGACTTCATGATTGCCTGATCTACTCTTGAAACCGTAGAAGTGTAGTAATAAAAATGTTCTCTGTAAATTTCTAATAAAGACTCTGGTAATACCATATAACCGATACGAATAGCAGGTGCAACAGCTCTTGAAAAGGTACCAATATAGATAACTTTGCCAGAAGAATCAATGCCTTGAAGTGATGGTATTGGTTTACCTTTATATCGGAATTCACTATCATGATCATCTTCTATAATATAGCGATTCTCTTTTTCCTTTGCCCAGTCCAGTAATTCCATACGGCGTTTTATGGGCATAACGATTCCCAGAGGATACTGATGGGATGGGGTTGCATATACCACATTAGCATTGGTTTGTTTTAAATGGGAAATGGAAATGCCACTGGTATCAAGATTAATAGGAGTTATCTCATAATGTAACCCAGAAAAAATTCGATAGGCTTGCTTATAAGTAGGATTCTCCATGGCAATGTTACCATAATTGTTTTGAATTGATAATATTTGTGCAAGAAGTTGTAGTAGATAATCAGCCCCGGCGCCTACAATAATCTGTTCATAACTGCAACTTACATTACGGGATTCATGTAAATACCTTGTGATTGCAATGCGTAAATCTTCGTCCCCTTGGTTATTCCCTAAAAGAAAAAGACTGTTATTATTATCATTCATACAGTTTTTAGATAATTTACGCCAGATATTATAAGGAAAATTATTAATATCGATTGCAAAAGGTGAAAAATCATATCGATAGGAAGATACTTCTTTTGTTTTTACAGAAACAGAGAGTGCAGGCCTTGCATCAATACTTGCAAGATTTGAAATTGTGGAAACATAGTATCCGCTTTTTGGAACTGTTTCGATATATCCTTCGGAAACTAATTGAGCATAAGCCATATCCACTGTATTTCTGCTGACTTGTAAGTGAGCAGCAAGACTTCTTGTAGAGGGTAACTTGGTATGATAAGTAAGATTACCACATTTAATTTCATTTTTTATATGACTATATATTTGTTTATACATAGGATAGTTAGAAGAAACATCAAGATTTATAGTTAACATAATTATATCTCCTTACATGTGGTATGGTTGATATGCTAAAAATAATATATTCTAAAGTGCCAGATATCAGAATAGCATGAAATCATTCTTATTGCAATAATAAATGTACTTTAGATACCCTTATATAGCTTGTACTGTCCAACTCTTGTATTTTAATAACGGGTATGAGATAATATAGTTTAATATTTTGGGAGTGCTTTCCCTAATAATTTTTTTATTAATGATGAATAAAGAAGCAAAAGAATCAGACAATTTGAACGAATGTATAAGTCTGAAAATGGAAGGAGACCTGTTATGAAAGTATTATTTATTGGTGGAACTGGAAGAATAAGCATGGCAATCACGAAGCAGTTAATGGAGCATGGAGATGATTTATATTTATTAAATAGAGGTAATAAAAATAGTGAACTCTCAGGAAAAGTTCATGAAATACGTGCAGATATTAATGACGAAGTAAAGGTAGCACAATTACTAATAGGACATAATTTTGATGTAGTAGTAGATTTTATAGCCTTTGATTTGGCACAAGTAGAACGTGATTATCGCTTATTTCAGGGGAAAACAAAACAATATATTTATATAAGTTCCGCCTCTGCGTATCACAAACCACCAAAGGATTACTTAATCACAGAAGGAACTTCTTTAGGGAATCCTTTTTGGGAATATTCTAGAAATAAGATTACATGTGAAGAATATCTGATGAAGCAGTACCGAGAATGTGGTTTCCCGGTAACTATTGTAAGGCCAAGTCATACGTATGATGAAAAGTCAATTCCTGTTGGGGTTCATGGAGGTAAGAGTTGGCAAGTAGCAAAAAGAATGCTGGAAGGCAAACCTGTCATCATACATGGAGATGGTACTTCCCTGTGGACATTAACTCATAACACTGATTTTGCAAAAGGTTTTATTGGGTTAATGGGAAATGCACATGCAATAGGTGAAGCAATTCAAATAACTTCAGATGAAACATTGACCTGGAATCAGATTTACGAAATGATTGCATCTGCTTTAGGGGTTAAGTTAAATGCAGTGCATATTGCATCTGAAATGATAGATGCTTGCAGCACCATTGATTTTCGTGGATCCTTGATTGGAGATAAAGCAAACTCAGTAGTATTTGATAACTCAAAATTAAAGAGATTAGTACCTGGGTTTACTGCAAAAAAAAGATTTGATCAGGGTATTAAGGAAACCATTGAATATATAAAAAGTCACCCAGAGTGTCAGGTTGAAGATAAAGAGTTTGATAACTGGTGTGATAAAATGATCCAAGGAATGGAACAATTTACAACTCATTTTAATACAAATGAATAAAACTAATTAGAAAACCGTAAAGAAGACTGAGGGTTCTTTTTGGCTTGAAATTATCATAAAATAAAAGAGAGGCGGTTGCAGAACTTATCTCGATTTGTTTTGCAACTGCCTCAACTAAACATAG
>JAQSYR010000222.1 GCA_029256035.1 Anaerocolumna sp.
ATTACTTCGGAATCTATGGTAGTCTGAAAGATTGCTCCCGTATAGGCCAACTCATCTTTTAATTCTAACGCATTCACCAAATTACCGTTATGTGCAAGTGCCAGGGTTCCTTTCACATAATTTAAAACTAAAGGTTGTGTGTTTTCCGGTGTACTTCCTCCTGCCGTTGAATAACGGACATGACCAACTCCAATATTACCTTTCATTCCTTCTAAAGTATCCGGAGTAAATACTTCATTTACCAGTCCCATACCTTTATGAGATTTAACCTTACCTTTTGGTCCTTCTGTATCACTTACTGCTATACCACAGCTTTCCTGTCCTCTGTGTTGAAGTGCAAAAAGACCATAGTAAATGGAGTTTGCAATATTGCCGCCATCTAAATCATAGATGCCAAAGACACCGCACTCTTCATGTACTTCATCTGAAAATAGATCGTTTAGAGAATTATTGTCTTTCATTCAGGTTCCTTTCTTGTCTGATAGGATAAAACAAGGCATTTTTTCATGCTGCCATGAAAAATGCCATGTAATTATTGGAATAAAACTGCCTTCAAAAAGCTTATAAACCTAGACGTTTAAATACTTCCTGGTAGGCACCTTCTACGTTACCCATGTCTCTTCTGAAACGGTCTTTATCTAATTTTTCATGTGTATTAATATCCCAAAGTCTGCAGGTATCCGGTGAGATTTCATCTGCTAAAATAATCTCTCCTTTACATCTGCCAAACTCAAGTTTAAAATCAATCAATTCAATACCTAGTTCTGCAAAATACTGAATTAAAACTTCATTTACCTTAAATGCCAATTCAGTAATGCGATCTATTTCTTCCTTTGTTGCAGCACCAATTGCCAGTGCATAATAATCGTTAATCATTGGGTCGCCCAATGCATCATCTTTGTAGCTGAATTCCAAAGTAGGGCAAAGTAACTTTCTTCCTTCTTCAATTCCAAGTTTTTTCGCAAAACTTCCTGCAGATACATTACGAATAATAACTTCAAGAGGTACGATTTCGACTTTCTTTACTGCAGTTTCTCTATCACTAAGTTCTTCCACAAAATGAGTAGGTACTCCGCTTTTTTCCAGAAGTTTAAAGATATGATTGGACATTTTATTATTTACAACACCTTTACCACCAATTGTTCCTTTTTTTAAACCGTTAAAAGCAGTTGCATCATCTTTATAATCAACAATATAGATATCTTCATTCTCAGTTTTATAAACTTTTTTAGCTTTTCCTTCATAAAGCATGTCTAATTTTTCCATATTCGCTCCTATCTGCGTGTGTATTACGCTTACCCTTAAGACTACATGATAAAGTTACAGATAAAACTAATTTCAACTCTATTATATCGAACATGCCAAAATACGCAACGGTTTTTTTTATAATATTTACTTCTTTAGTATATAAGCAATGTTAATTTTGTAGCTTTACTATTAATTAATACTAATATTTAATCATCAGGACCATACCATCACCAACTGATTACATTTGTATATTATAGTACTTACAAATGCTGCAATACATCCTCTGTATATGCCCTTAAAATCTCCCCTACACTCCAGGCCTGGCTATAGCATCCCCTGCTGGTACAGGCAAAATCACCGTCAAATATTTCTGCGATTCCATTTAAGCATCCGTCTTCCATATGATCTCCAAAGTACTCGCACATTTCCTTGGCTTGCATAACAGCGTCATGACTATAATCGTTTACTTTACAGAATGCAGTTATAAAGGCTCCAGAAAGATACGCCCAGGTAGTTCCCATATGGTAAGCACCGTCTCGATTGATTAACTTACCAATATAATAAGGCTTATAATCTTTATCTTCATAGGATAAGGAACGAAGTCCGTAAGGAGTGTATAGCTGCTCTCTGACAACTTCAACGATATTTATTTCTTTTTCTCTGTCAAGCATGGTAAATGGCAGGGATACTGCAAATATCTGGTTCGGTCGTATTCTGTCATCATATACTTCGTTTTGTTTTAAATCACTGGCTTCTTTTGAATCTTTTGAAATCACATCGTACAGACAACCTTTTTCTTCATTCCAGAACTTTTTCTGAAAGGATTCTTTTACCTTCATTGCTAAGCTTAGGTAATAGCTTCCATCCTCTTCGTAATCTTGGGCCAGCTGCTCCATGACCATTAAGGCATTATACCATAAAGCATTGATTTCTACCGCCTTGCCATGCCTTGGAGTCACCACCCAGTCACCAACTCTTACATCCATCCAGGTAAGCTGATCCAAATTACTGCCTCCTTGAATCAGGAAGTCCTCATCCATTCCAATACCGTAATGAGTTCCCTTTTCATAGGCCTTTATAATTTCCTTTAAGCCTGGATATATCTTATCCTTTATAAATTGTGAGTCATTTTCCGTATCCGCGTATTGCAAAAACTTGTAAACAGAATAAAAATACCAAAGGGAAGCATCAATGGTATTATACATTGGTTCTTCTTCTGCGTTACCGGGAAATACATTAGGAATCATGCCATCTTTTATATATCTGGAGAACGATTCTAAAATGTCTCTGGCATCTCCTAGTCTTCCTGTGCACAAAGTAAGTCCCTGTAATGCGATCATAGTATCTCTGCCCCAGTCTGTAAACCATGGATATCCAGCCATAATGGTTTTTAAGCCTGTGGACTCTCTTTTTACTATAAATGCATCTGCTGCCCAGGCAAGACGTTTTGCCAAAATAGTGTTGGTCTACTCCCATGAATCCAGTACGGACATCCATTGGATATAGTTCATTTTCTTCTATCAGGTAGTTGGGTGTTGCCATAGAAACCGGTTTTAAGCTGCGATCATAATAGTTACCTTCTGAAGAACTGAATTCGATTTGAACATCCGGATGATTCTCCGGTGTCAGAATAAGACTACCACCTTGGATGTCTTTAAAAAGCTTTTTCTTAAACTTTAACTGACTTTTTTCTGTCACTTCACCAAATGGTCTGTAATTAAAGCAAGGGGTAATATTAACACTGGCTTCTTTTCTACCTCCTCGGATTTCATAACAAATAACCACTTTATTCTTACCATATTCCATAGCGATTGATTTCTTTATCTGAATTCCTTGGACTTCATAGGTATAGGTAGGAACTACATCTAGTTCAAATCGGTTTAAATATTTCTGACCTTCTCTGTTTCCTCCAATATAGGACTGGGCAGTAAGATCATATTCTTTATCTCCTATACAAACTGCTTCCTGGGTTTTGGCTAATACCAGCATTCTATCCACAGGAGGGTGGAGCGACGCGATTAAATATCCACTAAAAATCCTGTTATTTGCACCGATGATAGACTGACTAGCAAAACCACCAATTCCATTGGTTAACAGCCATTCTTTTTCTAATCCCTCTTCAAATGTCCGAAATTCACTTCTACCAAGTGTGTATTTAATACTCATACTCTCCACCAGCTCCCTTTGTGAAATTTTAAAAAGTAATACTCACTAAACCTTTATCTGCTTTTTTTCTCTATATCCTTTAATTCATCAATGGTAAATTCATAATTTGTATTACAAAAATGACAATTTACTTCAATTGGTTTATTATCATTTATCATATCCTGTAATTCACTCTTTCCTATACTAATAATTGCTTTCTCCACTCGTTCCTTAGTACAATTACAGTAAAACTGAGTAGGAACTGTATCAAGAATATCCAGTCCTAAGTCGCCTAACACATGCTCTAATATCATTTCCGGTGTCATATCACGATCTAATAATTCAGTAATGGAAACTATTTCACTTATTTTTTTCTCTAGTTTATCTATTATTTCATCCTCTGCAAATGGCATAAGCTGAATAATAAAACCGCCTGCCCTCTTAACGGTATTGTCTTTATTCATTAATACCCCAAGGGCTACAGAAGAGGGAACCTGCTCTGAACTTGCAAAATAATAAGTAATATCTTCCGCAATTTCTCCAGAAACTAATTCCGTTTGTCCAACATATGGTTCTTTTAGCCCCATATCTTTTATTACTTTTAAAATTCCAAGATCCAGGGCTTTCCCTACATCTAACTTTCCTTTATCACTTGGAGGAAGCATAACTTCCGGGTTGTAAACATAGCCTTTAACATTGGCCTTTGCGTCAGCAGTTACGGTTAATCCTTTGATTGGACCGCTGCAATTAATCTGAAGAGTCAGTAAATCATTATCCCCCTTCATCATACTACCCATCATAGCTCCGGCTGTCAGTAATCTTCCTAATGCTGCAGTTGCTATAGGACTTGTATTATGGGCACTTCTCCCATACTCTACCAAATCTCTGGTAGTCGCTGCGAAAGCTCTGATCTGGTTTCCTGCAGCGGTTGCTCTTACTATATAATCACTCATAGTTGCTCCTTTACTAGAATAGGCTTTCTGATAATGGGTCTCCTGATATCTTTCATAAAGTGCAGGAGCGTCATCTTCTTCTATACCATCATAGTTTTCTTCTTGGTCGTATTCTGTTTCATCTTCTAGTTTTACAAAGATGGTGACATCATATTCATTTAATCCACTTTCTTCATCATAATAATTGTCCCAAATAAAACTACAATTATCTCTATTTTCAGCAATGGTTTGATCCCCTAAAACGTATTTATATTTATATTGGGTATTCATATCAAAGATGAAAATTCCGCCGGGGTCCAGATAATTATTAACCAGCCTAAAAACAGTAAGCAGATCTGTATTAGAAGTAATATAATTCATACTATCGCAAATGCTTACCACTGCACTCACTGTGCCGTAAAGTTCAAAGTCACGCATATCCTGTTCTAGATATAAGATGCTGTAATTTTTATCCAATAATTCCTCTGTGGTTTCGTATTCTTTAAATCTTGCGATTTCAAGCATTTCTTCAGAATTATCAATACCAATCATATCATAGCCTTTATT
>JAQSYR010000223.1 GCA_029256035.1 Anaerocolumna sp.
ATTTTCATAAGTTAATCCTTCCATATCTACTGCTACGACTTTAGCTCCTTCTGATGCAAATAACTCAGCCATTGCCTGACCTAAACCTCTTGCACCTCCTGTTATGATTGCTACCTTATCTTGTAATCTCATTTTTCTTTCCTCCTAGTTATTTAACACTCTTAAGTACAACTGCTGTTCCCATACCGCCACCGATACATAGGGAAGCTAAACCATATTGCATGTTGCCTTTTAACATTTCATGTAATAATGTAACCATAATTCTGTTTCCACTGGCTCCAACTGGATGTCCAAGTGCGATTGCACCACCATTTGGATTAGTCCTGTTTAAAATTTCTTCTTCCGTTATTCCATGCTCTTCTGAAAGTTCATGTACAACACCAAGAGCCTGAGCCGCAAAAGCTTCATTAAGTTCAATGACATCCATATCCTTAAGTTTTAAGCCAGCATTATTCAATGCATTTCTAATTGCAGGTGTTGGTCCAAGACCCATGACTTTAGGATCAACTCCACCTTGTCCAATTCCAACAATTTCTGCTAATGGAGTAAGGTTATATTTTTCAATCGCTTCTTCACTTGCAATTAGCATCATACTTCCGCCGTCGTTAATTCCAGATGCGTTACCAGCTGTAACTGTTCCATCTTTTTTAAATGCTGGTTTTAATCCTGATAATTTCTCAAAATTGGTTTTTCTATTTGGATACTCGTCTGTATCAAAAAGAACTTCTTCTTTACCCATCTTAACTTTTACAGGAACAATTTCATCTTTAAATCTTCCTGCATCAATTGCTTCAATGGCTTTTCGTTGAGACTCAGCAGCTACTTTATCTTGCTGTTCTCTTGCAATTCCATATTTTTCAGCTATATTTTCAGCTGTAATACCCATATGTATTCCGTCAAATGCATCAGTAAGCGCATCAAAAATCATATGATCAACTAATTTCATTTCGCCCATTTTGAATCCGTTTCTTGTGGAAGCAGGAACTAAATATGGCGCATTACTCATAGATTCTACTCCTCCGGCAATTATAAGATTACTAAAACCAGCTCTTATAGAAGTCAGAGCATTCATTACAGCTTTCATACCACTGCCACAAGCTATATTAATGCTGTAAGCTGGAACTTCAATAGGGACACCTCCCTTAATTGCTACTTGTCTTGCAATACCCTGGCCTTGACCAGCAGGAAGAATATTTCCAACAATAACCTCATCAATTTCAGCTGGGTTAAGTTTATTCTCTTCGATAATGTTTTTTACAAGTACCGCTCCAAGTTCAGAAGCCGAAACATTTTTAAGACTTCCAAGAAAACTTCCAATTGGAGTTCTCTTTGCACTAACAATAAATACTTTTTTCACTGTACAATATCCTCCTATGATTATTTGTATATAAAAGGTGATTTTTCTACAATATCTGAAACGTGAATCACCTTTCATGTTTATAATCATATCATAATATATGTTGTCATATTTGTCAATATGTCTATTATAAATAATAATTATATATTTTTTTTGTACATTTTTTAAAGTAATTTATCTTTTTTCATATAAATAGGTAGAAATATGCTTGATTTCAATACGAAACATATTAATTTTTTATTACGTTTTAAAATTTCTATTGCTTTCTTTTTGGTTTCGATATATAATAAACATGAAAGCTGCATCATGTTATGCAGCCTGTATAAATGAACAGGGAGGACAACATATGATTCCGGAATTTAAAAGAAAAGAAATTAAAACAGACAGACTTACGGTTTCTTACATTGAAAAAGGAGATCCTTCAAATCCATTACTTATTCTGGTACACGGTAATACATCTTCTAATTTGTTTTACCTAGTTAATATGGATGAACTAAGTAAAGATTTCCATGTAATTGCCCCTGATTTAAGAGGTTATGGACATACCGAGAGACTCCCTATTGATTCTACCGTTGGTTTGAAGATTTGGAGTGAAGACTTAAAATCATTTTTTAAAGCCTTAAATATAACAGATAAATTACATATACTTGGATGGTCTATGGGCGGCGGAGTCGTAATGCAATATACAATGGATTATCCAGAAGAAGTTGCTTCTTTAACACTTATTAATCCCCTTTCTCCATTTGGATACAGTGGCACCAAGGATGAAAAAGGTACCATTAATAATGAATTTTATTCAGGAACTGGTGGTGGCAGTGTAAATCCAACCTTTGTACAGTGTTTAAAAGATAAAGTGAAAGATGTTACCAATCCATTCTCTGCACCTGCAATTTTAAAAGCATATTTTGCGCCAGATTATGTTATTGACCCGGAATGGGAAGAAATTTTTGTAGAAAGTATGCTTGATATGGCAATTGGAGATGATTTTTATCCTGGTAATTCTGTTCCTTGTGATGTATGGCCATTTGTGGCACCTGGAGATAAAGGAATTGGAAACACTATGTCACCAAAATACACAAATCTTTCTGGAATTACTGCTATTAAATCAAAACCTCCAATTCTTTGGTTTAGAGGCGCAAAAGATGTAATCGTATCTGACACTTGTATGTTAGATATCGGCTACTTAGGAAAACTAGGGTTTGTTCCTGGATGGCCTGGCGATGATGTTTATCCTGCCCACCCAATGGTTGCTCAAACCAGATATATTTTAGAAAAATACAAGGATAATGGCGGTTCCTATGAA
>JAQSYR010000224.1 GCA_029256035.1 Anaerocolumna sp.
TTTTGATTACCCAACTCTTCCCTATACCAAAGCCAACAGCCAGGAAGAACTTATTGAGAGCATTAGACAGTATCAGGATACAAAAGACTTTGAAAAGGTAGATTCTTTCTTACAGCAGTTAGAAATCTATGAGAAGGGAAATGCCTCAAAACAAGTAGTTGATCATATACTTAAAGTGGTAAAAATAAGAAATAGTAAATAGGCATAATAACAAGAAATAATAAGAAATAATATGAAATAATAAGAAATAATGAGAAATAATAATTAATAATGAAAAAAAATATATGGCTATTACAAAACCTGTGTTATTTGGAAGGCATTGGTTTTGTAACAGCCACATTTTAATTAGTTTGTTATTTTTAGAATTTTCTCACTATAGTCTCTTACTGTACTGGAAGGTTCATATTCCTCCTCATTGAATAAGAAATGATGGAGTTCCATTACATTGGCAGAAAGATTAAGTGGAAATACATAGGATACTCCATTATAATAATCAGCGTTTTTTTTCTGGCATATGCAGTTGCATGTGTACCGTTTACCACCTGAGTTCCGGCAGAATCCAGTTTACCTACAGAGGTACCGTTTATTTTATTTAATTCTTTTGTGTAGCCATTTACATATTTTAATTCTTCCTTTGTAATATCCAGGGTAATACCTCCAAGCAAGTCAATTACTTTTACTAATGAATCAAAATTAACTGTAATGTATTCCCGGATATTTAAATCAAAATTGGTATTAATGGTATTTAATGCCAGAGGATAACCACCTTTAAAATAAGCTGCATTTATTTTATTATAGCCTTTCTCAGGTATATTAACATAAGTATCACGATAGATGGATACCAGTTTTACATCCTTGGTCTTTTTATTAATACTTGCTATAATAATCGTATCACTATGAGTACTTTTTTCTAAAGCATTTTCCCTGGAATCAACACCAAAGATTGCAATATTTCTATAGTCTTTCATATTTTTACTATCTATATCGTTAGAAAGAATGGAGGAATCACCTGATTCATCATACTGCATTTTGTCTGTAACATAAAAGAAATATACAAAACCAAGGACAATTATAAGTAATATAAAATCCACAATTAGCATAATTCTTGACTTTCTTTTCTTTTTTGATTTTTTCATAAATTATTATTCCTTTCGTAGAAGAAGGCTATTGCAAATAGTATATACATTTTGCAACAGCCCTTGGATTAATAAGCATTCTTATTTACAAAACCTTTAAATATGGTTAAAAATAATATTTTAATATCTAGTCGTAAGGTCCAATTCTCAATATAGTATAAATCATATTCGATTCGTTTCAGAATTGAGGTATCACCCCGATAACCATTGATTTGTGCCCATCCGGTTAATCCTGGTTTTACCTGGTGCTTAATCATATATCTTGGTATTTCTTCTTTAAACTTTTCTACAAAGAATGGGCGCTCTGGTCTTGGTCCAACTAGACTCATTTCTCCTTTAAGAATATTGAAAATTTGGGGCAATTCGTCTATGCTTGTCTTTCTTATGATTCTTCCAATTCTAGTAACACGGGGGTCATTAAATTTAGTCCATGCACTTTTTTCTTTGGATTCTGGCTGGATTTCCATAGAACGGAACTTGTACATCTTAAACTCCCGGTTGTGGGTGCCTACTCTTACCTGGGTAAAGATAATAGGACCTGGGGAAGTTATTTTAATAATTAGTGCAACTATTAGCATAGGAATTCCAAAGACTAACAATGCAGCCAAAGCTCCCAAAATATCAACGAGACGTTTCAAGATTCGATTATATAAATTGCTTAAAGGTACATTTCTAATATTAATAACCGGCAGTCCATTTAAATCTTCCATATATGGTATGGTTGGTATTACATTCTGATAATCTGGGATGAATTTTGTATGAACACCCGATTTTTCACATAAACCAACTATTCTTTGTAGTTTAGAATATTCATCAATACTCAGAGTTATGGCAATTTCATCAAGATGATTTTGAGGCAGTATTTCTAATAAGTCATCAATACATCCAATTACTTTAACCTTTTTGTAAGTATAGCCTCGTTCTACATTATCATCAAGAATTCCATGAATATAATAACCCCATTGTGGGTTGACCATAATGCGGTCAATATAGGCTTCTGCAGCACGGCTATAGCCCACTAATACAATATGTTTAAGATTATAACCTTTCCTTCTGGCTGTTTTAATGGAATAAGAAAGGAAAGAGCGGAAAATAGTATCAAAAATTACATTAGTGACAAAGAAAATTCCCATTAAGGCACGAGAAAAATCGCTTTCATTCATAAAGTATAGAATTAATGTAAAATACCCTAATCCAAGAAAGTTTGCCTTTACAATGTTCCATAAATCAACTCGCTTGCTCTGGCTTCTTTTGGGCACATAAAGATTACTGTAATAGTAAATAATTAAGTAACCAGGTATTAATAAAACTAAAATAGTTGAATATTCAGTTAATGTGTAAAAGCTGGTACTTGCAGGATCATATCTTAATATTTTAAGTTCTTTAAGAGGGCTGTAAAAACGCAAATAATAAGAAAAAATATAAGATAGTGCCAATAAAAGGCCATCAATTATTACATGTAATCTGTTTAAAATTTTTTGATTTTCTTTTATCATAATGGTCTCCACATCCTATTATATGTTATCCAGTTGTAAACTAATGTAACATGAATATTATAATACATGTTTTATTGGTTATCTACAATAAAATTCTTAATATTTAAGCTGATTTCTTAAGATTTATTAAAGTATTTTTTCATTTTTTTCACACATAAAACACAAAATACTGTTATAATTTTATAAAAACAATTGTATACCTAATATAGATTAAAAGAATGAATTTTGGAATTGAAAGGAGAATAGTCATGTCCAATGAATTTGGCTTTGATAATTTAAATAATAATGAGAATGAGACGGAAAGTTTATCAACATCTGGTACTATAATCAAAATGATGCAGAACAAAAAGATGCAGAACAAAAAGATGCAGAACAAAAAGATGTTTGGAACTATTCCAGTAGAACCAATGATTACCAGTCAAACGACAATTATAACAAATATAGTGGGAATGCTACCGCTTCCTCAAATAGTGTAAAACATCAAGAAAAGACCATGAAAAAGACAGGTCCCCTAAAAAAAGCTGTTAAACTGTTAGCAGGGGCTTTGGTATTTGGTATTATTGCAGGGATAACCTTTCTTGGATTTAACCTGGCATACTATAAAATCAACCCAGATGCAGCTCCGTTTACCATTAATATTGGAAGCAAATTTTATTTAGGTGGTAATAGTTTAAACTTAGGCCCTACCAATTCTGAAAACCAGATAGCTGCTACAACAATTTCAAAAGATATAATACAGCAAGAAACAGACATTACTTCAATTGTAGATAAAACAATGCCTTCTATAGTTACT
>JAQSYR010000225.1 GCA_029256035.1 Anaerocolumna sp.
CCATAGGAAACTTTGGGCGCAAAATAGTAATTTTCATTACAATAACCCCAAAGGTTTACTTTGTATTCCTTTTTTGAACTATCATTAATATAAAGGTTTGCTTTGTATTCTTTTTTCCAGCTAAGGTGATTACCAAAAGAATTATTTGCTATAATTTCATTAAACTCATACATTGGCATACATTGGATAGCATTGATGCCTAATTCCTTTAAGTAAGGAATTTTTTCTGTAAGGCCAGCGAAGGTTCCTCCATGCTTTACTTTAGAGGATACATGCTTTGTAAAACTTCGTATATTTAATTTATATAGTATCAGCTTTGAATATGGTATCTTTAACTTTTTATCCATTTGCCAGTTAAAATCTCCGTAGGATATGCCACTTTTTAACTGGGTTCCTTCCTGGAATTGTGGTTCGCCAAATACACTTCGGCCATACAATACTTTTGCATAAGGATCCGGAAATTCATTACCTTGTACTTCATAGGTATACATAAAATGTGAGAAATCAAAGTCAGAAGATAACCTAGGATTGTTATCCTTTGTTAATTGCTTTGTTTGTATCATAACGGCAAAAACGCTTCCGGTTTTATTGGTTTCATTTAGGCACAGGATAAAGGCAGGTTCCCCTAAGCCTATGGAATATAACTTTAAGTTACATTCTTTTACACCAGGCAGTGAAATGGCGAAATTAATGCCTCCACTTTGAAATGTCACTCCTAGTGGCATTGGTGACCCAATCTCTGTCTTTAGAATACCTTCCCTTCTTGTCTCCATATTCCCCTCCACCTAAATATGCATTCGTTTGTTGATTTCTTCCTTTATATTTTCGCCTTCAAACAGGATTATAGCTGCTAAAGATAGTACACTAATTGCAACACTAATAATTGACGGGTATATAACATGGAGTCCACCAAAAATAAGGAATACTAATGGAAGAAAACCAAATATAACATCAATCACCATATAAAACAGAAAATCTCTTACTGCCAGACGCATAGCCTTTGCGGTTACATACATGACTGCCATAGCAAAAACACAGGTTATTGGGAATACATAATCTATGGACCAACCTCTCCACCCCATGCGCCAGTCCCAAAGTATTGCCAGTACCGATATTATGGCAACCAGCCAAACAATAGTTTTGGGAATATTATGGCGTTTCCATATAACTACCGCAAAACTAATCCAGAAACATAAGATACCAGATATAATAATCAACGGCCGATTAATGCGCATAGGGAACATAGCATCAAAAGCATAGCTAACGACCATAATGCATATTGATATAAATATCATCATACGAATAATAACGTTATTTTTATAAAATTCCGGAACAACCGGAAATAGATTGTCTTGTTCCCTATTATTTTCCGATAAGGCATTTTGACAAAGTGGACAGTTATTATGATTGCCACGAATGTCAATGCGACAATGTTCACAGTGCTGCATGATAAGCTCCTTCCTAAATCACAAATGAATGTCCCAGCTAATTAGATACAAGATCAACCTTTATCCCTTTTTCTGTTAAAGTCTTAAAAAATGTCTTCTGAATGTCTGTTTCCACTAAAGGGGAACTAAAACTAATTGTTAGGATATCTCCATAGGAACACAAGGTTATCTGTGGCCTTCTGGCACTTGTATACACTGCAAAATGGTGAATATAGGATTTAAATTCTTTAGGAACTGCTATAATTCCCACATTTGATATAGAGGAGGTAATTCCTCTTTCATTCATTCGATCAGAAAATCTTAATATTATATTTTTAAGTGGTAAAGGCACTACCCGAATTAAGGCATTCTGCTCTAAAGCAATCAGTCGTTCCATATGTCCTTTAATTCGTTCCTCATCTAATTCTCTTTTAAAACTGTCACTGACACTTTGCACAATGTCATTAAACTCTGTACTATCTTTACTAAAATTATAAGCTATATTAATGGTACTAAAGAAATTTCTTGCTGATTCCGATTCAAAAAAGTTACGCATATTTACTGGAACGGATAAAACAACCGGATGTTTCTTCTTTTTCTCTGGCATTCCCTTATAAATGGAGTACAAAAGTAAAGCTGTAAGATAAACAGTCAGGGAAGTATTATAGTCATGGGCTGCATTTAAAACTGCTTTGGCTGACATGGAGCCCTCGAGAATAAGCATCCTGTACTCTTCACGTTTGGTGCCATGAATCTTGTATGCTTTTTCTATAAATTCTCGTTTTCTTCGAATCTTTCCCGTATAATATTTAAGAAAGCTATCATCCATCTTTTGGCTTTTAGAAGCAGAGTAATCCAGTTTAGGCATACATTCCTGAAACTTATCTTCATACTTTATGGTTAAATAATAATATATTAATGTTTTTAAAAACCAAATACCACCTGCTCCATCCGAAAGGGCATGAAACGCTTCAAAATTAATTCTGTTTTTATAATAAACAACCCGAAACAAAAGGTTTCTGCGGTTCTCGAAATAGATTCGACCACACACGGGTTCCGATTCTTCTTCAACAATTGGACGGATGTTACTTCCTTCAAAATAATACCAGAATGCTCCCTTTCTAAGTACGGATTTGTACCAGGGAAAGTACTCAATTGTTTTATCTAATGCCTGTTGCAAAATACCTTTTACGATGTTTCATTTCATTTCTCCTTTTTCTGTCACAATTAAACTATGACGTTTCATCCTTTAAAAATTGATTTATAATCTCATAGCAATGCTCTACAAGATTTTTCTTCATTGGCAATGATAAAAAACCATGTAATGCATCCTTCATTCGCGTGATTGTAACAGTATTCCCAAATTCACGCAACCGCATTCCATAGGCTTCACCCTCGTCCCGAAGTGGATCATATTCTGCTGTAATTATCAATGTTTTTGGCTGATTACTTAAATCCTTTGCTAGCAAGGGGGCAACATAGGGATTTGTTCTGTCCTTTTCATTTCTTATATATAAATCCATATAATCCTGGATTCGTTTTGAGGTCATAACATAATCAGTTCCATTCTCCCGAATAGAAGGGAAGGGAGAATTCTCGCTGTGATCATGATAGGTTGCCGGATACAACAGTATCTGCCTGGTAGGTTTAAACTCACCGGTTTCACTGTTTGCTCAGCCATATTTGCACAAATATTGGTATAACTGTCAATATTGCCGGTTACCCATCCACCCCCATGAAAAAAAAGCAGTACCTTAAATTCTTTCGCCTTTTTAGGTTTAAAAATACGTACTGGAATTTCTCTGTCACCCACCATAATCTTACGGTCTAGTAAGTTATATAAAGGTTTTATATAGGGATGGGATGCAAGAATTACTTTTCTATGAAGTTTATAATTTTTCTTTAAATCATATAGGTGTGCAGTTAATACCTTTAGGGCCATTTTTTTAAACCGGCCAATTGCCATAAATTAGTCTCCTTACTGGATTGGTAAATACTATCTTTATTTTATTCTACCTGCCATTAAAAGTCAATGCAGTAGAAATGAATAAAAACACTTGCAAAATAGTGAATATAAGGTAAAATAGTAATGTATGTTTATCCACATTTAGTATAGAGAGGTATTATAATGATACAAGCGAGTAATGTTACATTAAGACTTGGTAAAAGAGCCTTATTTGAAGATGTTAATATTAAATTTACAGAAGGTAATTGTTATGGTTTAATTGGTGCAAATGGTGCCGGTAAATCTACCTTCATGAAAATTTTATCCGGACAATTAGAGCCAACAAAGGGTGATATTATTATAACACCTGGACAGAGACTTTCCTTCTTACAGCAGGATCATTTCAAATATGATCAATTTGATGTTTTAAACACAGTTATTATGGGTAATCAGAGACTTTATGATATTATGAAAGAAAAAGATGCCATTTATGCCAAAGAAGATTTTACAGAAGAAGATGGTATTAAAGCCAGTGAATTAGAAGGTGAATTTGCTACATTAAACGGATGGGAAGCGGAATCTGATGCTGCTACTTTATTAAACGGCCTTGGTATTGAAACAGATCTTCATTATAAAATGATGAGTGAAATAACAGGTGGTGACAAGGTTAAGATATTATTAGCTCAGGCACTGTTTGGTAATCCTGATATTCTTTTGCTGGATGAGCCTACCAACCATTTGGATATGGAAGCAATTCGCTGGTTAGAAGAATTCCTGATTAATTTTGACAATACAGTAATTGTAGTATCTCATGACCGTTACTTTTTAAATAAAGTATGTACTCATATTGCAGATATTGATTACGCTAAAATTCAGTTATATGCTGGTAACTATGACTTCTGGTACGAATCCAGCCAGTTAATGGTTAAGCAGCTTAAGGATGCTAACAAGAAGAAGGAAGAAAAGATTAAGGAATTACAGGAATTTATTCAAAGATTTAGTGCTAATGCATCCAAATCAAAACAAGCAACTTCCCGTAAGAAAGCTCTTGAAAAAATTGAATTGGATGATATTCGTCCATCCAGTAGAAAATATCCTTATATTGATTTTAGACCAAGCCGTGAAATTGGTAATGAAGTTTTAACTGTAACGAATTTATCAAAATCCATTGATGGGGTAAAGATTCTTGACAACATTACCTTTACCATTAATCGTGAAGATAAAGTTGCTTTTGTAGGACCAAATACCGTTGCTTCCACTACTTTATTCCGAATTCTTGCTGGGGAATTAGAACCAGATGAAGGGGATTATAAATGGGGCATAACTACTACCAATTCTTATTTCCCTAAAGATAATACCAAAGATTTTGATTCAGATGATACAATCGTAGAATGGTTAATGCCATTTTCACCTGAAAAGGATGTAACTTATGTAAGAGGATTTTTAGGCAGAATGCTCTTTGCCGGAGAAGAAGGCGTTAAAAAGGTAAGAGTACTTTCCGGTGGTGAAAAAGTGCGTGTTATGTTATCCAAAATGATGATTCTTGGATCTAATGTATTAGTTATGGATGAGCCTACCAACCACTTGGATATGGAATCTATTACTGCATTAAACAACGGTTTAATTAAGTTCCAAGGAGTTATATTATTTACTTCTCAGGATCATCAGTTTGTACAAACCATTGCCAACCGTATTATGGAACTTACTCCAAATGGATTAATTGATAAGGTGTCTACTTACGATGAATACTTAGATAACGATGAATTTGCACGAAAGAGACAGGTAATGCAGATTGATCGTACTGAGGATGAAAATTAGTTATAAAACTTTTGATTCTTTAAAATAAAAGATTTACTCTTCTATACGGCAGTTTATTCAATAGATTACGCTACTTCCATTTCAGCATTTTGTCTTAGGAAATTTAGTTCAAAAATCTGAAGAATGGCATCAACAACTTTATGACACAGTTCCACAATATACATGCAGTCAATTTTAATTACTTTTACAGCATTAAGATATTCCTCATGCATCTCTTTTATAAAATTGCAAATCTCTTCCACGGTTCGAAACTTTCTGTTTTTCTCACGAATATGTTCCACTTCTCCGCTTTTTACATATGCTCTAAATGCATGCTTTAAATTATTCTCATAGTTATTATGTTCTAATAGGCTACCACTAAAAATCTTATTATGTGGATAAGTAAAATAATCTGCAATATAATGAGTAATGACACCGAGATGTCTGCAATAATAACCGTTTATTCCCTGTTCCATATCATAATCGTATGTAATTTTATTAATTTCTTTTTTTAATATATCAAAGGTATCATCGATACAGTGTCTTCTGGTAATAAAAGATGGTACACAATCCGGCAGGATGCTGCCAATGTAAAAGGATTTTTTGTGGACAAAAAGTTCTTCTATCTTCATACTTTTTATCAGATAACTTGCTAAAGATATATGTGATTTCTTTCTCATTAAGTCCCCCAGTTTCTTACAGACTAAGCAAAAATTATGTTCAAATTATATAGTTTTATCTAGCTTTTAATTTTGTTTTAAATTTAAATTTATTATACCTCATATTTTAGTATTGTACTACCCCTTTCTATATTTTGCAATAGAAATCAGGAAAGATATTTATTTATTTTTTAGAATTTTTTAATAATTTCTTAAATGTTCTATTTGGACATAAAATGCGATACTAACAGCAAAAAAATTACCCAAAAT
>JAQSYR010000012.1 GCA_029256035.1 Anaerocolumna sp.
TTTTACAACAGAGATAACTCCTGTAGTAACATCCTGGCTTACGGAGGCGCCAATTCCACTATAGATACCTTTGGATGATTCCTCTAAAGCTTTGTATTCATCTTCCGTGTAATAAGTGGAATAAGGATCCCCAAGGCTCTTCATTACACCTTTATATATGCCATCTGCTAAAGCTTCCTGATCCACTTCCTTTAGATAATACTTATCAATTAGGAGTTCCAGTTTATTCACTTTCTCCAGAATCTCTTCGTCATTTTCTACCGTATCTGCGGCATTTACTGTGCTTTCAGTCTTTTTATTATCATTGGCATCTAAAAGTTCATTATTACTATTTGCCTGGGTCGTATATAGGGTGAAAGCAATTGCAAATAATAATATAGCACCTGCTAAGCCAGATATAAAACCTGTTACAAACTTATTTCTCATCTTTGTACCCACGCTTATCGCAAATCAATATGCGATGCCGCCCAAATGTGTGAAGGAATATAATCTTAGGGCACCTTTCTTTTAGATTTTCAATCACACTTTCCTTATCACGAATTTAAAGAATTCATGATATTACATAAATTAAATCACCCTGTAAGCTTTCGATTTCAAGTTATCCAAATATCTTAATAGCTTACATAATTCTGTGGATTTACATATTCACCATCCATAGAGATACCAAAATGCAAATGGGGTCCAGTAGAATACCCAGTAGAACCCACTTTACCTATAACTTCTCCCTGAGATACTTCATCGCCAACAGAAACTAATAATTTTGAGCAATGCATATATACGGTATAAACGCCACCACCATGTGATATCATAATATAATTACCAGCAGAAACACTGTATGCTGCTGTAACTACGCTTCCACTCATGGATGCCACAATATCTGTGCCTGTTGGTGCTCCAATATCAATTCCTCTGTGATAGGTACTAGCTCCTGCAGTCGGCTGATTTCGGTAACCAAAAGTTGAGGTAATACGTCCACTAGAAGGTACTGGCCACAGAAAATCACCGGATACTGTATTGTTAGATTCTGTATTGCCACCTGCCTGCTGGTTCTTCTTCGCTTCCTCTTCTTGTCTCCTGCGTTCTTCTTCGATACGTTTTCGTTCCGCTTCTAGTAGCGCTTCAATTAATTCTTCCTGTTCTGCAAGTTGAGAGCTATACTCATCTGATAAATTCTCTGCTTCGGAAATGCTAGCTTCGTATTTGGCTAATTCTTGGTTTTTATCTGCAGATAAACGCTCTACCGTATCCTGCTCATAGAGTAACTCATCTTTTAATCCATTTAAATTTTCTATTTTTGTCTCAAGTATTTCTTCTTTTTTGATTACATCCTGTTTTAATTCTACTGCATTACAACATCCAGATAGCTGGAATTACCGTTTTCATACATGTACTTTATTCTCTTCTTCATAGTGGAATATTGATTTTCTTCTGTAATTTTCGCCTGTTCCAGTTCTTCTCTTGCAACTTCTAATTCTTCGCTTGCCACAGTGATATCACCATTTAGGGTATCAACCTCATCTGCAATTCTGTTTAGTTCCTCATCTAATTTTTTTATATAATTAAGTATATCATCTTTTTCCTTTTCTAATTCCGAAATTCTTTTTTCTGTTTCCTCTTTCTTTTTTTCCAGACTTGATTTTTGAGCTTCGGCCTTATCGATTTCAGATGCAACAGCCGGCAGGCCAATGGAGCCTAGGAACATAACTGCTGCCAATATAAGTGGTAATACCAGAAACTTCTTTGGTTTCTGTTTCTTTTTCTCCCACTGGTGTTTTATTAACCTCATTTTATCAACTCCATTTCAATCTACATAAACTATTATCGGTAACTTAAATTATTTGAACTTCTTGAAATTTTCATACCTTTTAAAATCCTTGTCTCCAGCAACAATTAGTAACGCTTTAAATGCTTTCTTACCGTGATATAGCTTCCAAAAAATCCAATGCCAATACCGATAAGTAGTGCTATTGGTGCCAGGTTTTTAAATATCTCACCAATTTCTAAGAATTCAAATGCCTTAAATATATTAATATACTTTTCCGTAATATAAGAGATTACTTTGTGGTACATAAAATATAAAACAATAAGAGGCACTAAGGCTCCAACAATACCAATAATAATTCCTTCTACAATAAATGGTGCTCGGATAAAATAATCCGTTGCTCCAATTAATTTCATAATATAAATTTCTTCCTTTCGTACAGAGATTCCCATGGAAACTGTTGTACTGATTAAGAACACTGCTACTGCAAGTAGAATGATAATAATGGCCCCGGAAATATACCCAACCAAAGCATTAAAGCTTTCTAAGCTTTCTGCAACGTTATTGGAATGATTTACCTGTCTCACGCCATCTATGTCTTTTATATAATTAACAAGAGCACCCTGCATGGAAATATCATTTAAATAAACAGAAAAAGATGCAGAATCCGCCAGTGGATTATCATCTCCAAAGGTATCTGCTAACTCTTTACTCAGATACTTTTCCTTATAGTTTTCCCAGGTTTCCTCCGCGGAAATATATTCTACTGCGGCTACTTCCCCTCGCTCTTTAATAATATCACCAATCTCATTTATTCTATCTTCACTTATGCCTGCATCAAAAAAAACCGTTACCCCCACAGAAGTCTCGGCTGTTTTAATCATATATTGAAAATTAGCCACAACAAAATAAAATATTCCAAACATAAATAAACATGCTGTTATTGTTCCAATAGAAGCAAGAGAAAACATTCGATTTCTTCGAATGTTTTTTATCCCTTGCTTTAATGTATAAAAAAATGTATTAAGTCCCATGGGTGTACCCACCTTTTTGCTCATCGCTGATTAAAATCCCATTGTTCATTGTAATTACCCGCTTTTGCATCATATTAACGATTTCCTGGTTATGGGTCACAACGATAACCGTAGTCCCTTTTTTATTGATTTCATCTAGAAGCTGCATAATATCCCAGGAGTTCTTTGGATCCAGATTACCAGTTGGTTCGTCTGCCAGCAAAATCACTGGTTTATTAACAAGCGCTCTGGCTAAGGCTACTCTCTGTTGTTCACCACCAGATAATTCACTGGGTAAAGAATCCAGCTTTTCTGAAAGTCCCATAACAGATAGCATTGCTGGTACCTGCCTACGTATAGTACTGGTAGGCATGCCAATTACCCTTTGTGCAAATGCAACATTCTCAAACACATTCCGGTCTTTTAATAACCTAAAATTCTGGAATACAACTCCGATATTTCTTCGATATTTCGCAACCTGACCATTTTTTAGACGGGATAAATCCTTATAATTTACAAAGACTTTGCCACTGGTAGGCTCTATCTCCTTAAGCATTAGCTTTATCATAGTGGATTTACCGGAGCCGCTACTACCTACAATGAATACAAATTCTCCTTTACGGATCTGTAAATTTATATTACTGATTGCAGGCGTTCCTTTTTGATAGGATTTAGAAACATTCTCAAATATAATTACCGGAGCCTCTATATCTTTTAATGCTTTCTTTAAATCATAAGAATTTGCCATTTTAATACTCCAATGTCTCCATATACTTCATGTATTTTACTACCATTAAAGCAATTTTGAAGGTAATTGCATCTTCAAATACTCTTAGGTCAAGATTTGTACTCTTTTGAAGTTTATCTAAACGATATACTAAAGTATTTCTGTGAATATACAGCTGTCTGGATGTTTCAGAGACATTTAAGCTGTTTTCAAAGAACTTGTTAATTGTAGTAAGTGTTTCTTCGTCAAAATCATCCGGTGATTTGCCTTCAAAGATTTCACGAATAAACATCTTACATAATGGCATTGGTAACTGGTAAATAAGACGTCCAATTCCTAAATTATTATAAGCTACAATGCTGCGTTCACTATAGAATATCTTGCCAACATCCAGTGCCATTTTAGCTTCTTTGTAAGATCTGGACACATCTTTAATTTCGTTAACAATAGTACCATATGCTACATGAACCTTGGTCATTGCTTCTGTATTTAGCATATCCAATACAACTTTTGCTGTCTTGTCCAAATCTTCATAGGATTCATTTGGCTTTAATTCTTTTACAAGAATAATATTCTTCTCATCAACAGCAGTGATAAAATCTTTTGTCTTTCCTGAGAATAAGCCTCTTACCGTTTCTAGGGCGTTCATATCTTTTTCATTCTTTGTCTCAATAATATAAACCGTTCTTCTTACATCTGTTTCAATATGAAGCTTCTTCGCACGATTATAAATATCAACTAAAAGCAGGTTATCTAATAACAAATTCTTGATAAAGTTATCTTTATCATATCTTTCTTTGTAAGCAACTAAGAGATTCTGTATCTGGAAAGAAGCAATCTTTCCAACCATATAAACATCATCACTGTCACCTCTTGCTAATATTACATACTCTAACTGGTGTTCATCAAACACCTTAAAGAATTGATATCCTTGCAAAACCTGACTATCAGCTGGGGATTCAACAAAAGCTAACACCGCGCCTTCATATTCTTCAACATTATTAATTGTAGTTGCAAGAGCCTTTCCTTCGGTATCCATAACACAAATATCGATTCGGGTTATAGCCTTTAAGCCCTCAATGGTACTTTGCAGTATCTGATTGGAAATCATAATGTCCTCTCCTTTATTTAAATTTAATTTTTACCTATATTATATTACCTATTTTTTTATTTTATCATTAAATTCGTCAAAAGTAAACTAACATAATATATATTTTATAATCTTTTTCGTATATTTATATCAATTTTAATAATTTATTACTTAGTTTATTCACTAAACTATATAATAAATAAGTATTTTTATTCAATTAAGTTAATAATTCTTAATTATGTTCTTTCTGCTCCCATCACATAACTAACCTTTTTTTTCATTTATTTCTTTCTTTTTTCCCTTCATTTTTTCGACTTATTTTTTTGCTCATTATTCACTTTCCTATATTTATTCCTCTCATCAGATCGTTATTTCCAAAAAAATAGGGAATACGAGGTCGTCGTAGTCCCTATTGTAGTTGTTCATTCAATTGTAATCTTTATTAGTGGGTAATAACTTGCTCTGTTTCTTTATCAAAGATATGAATCTTGCCTAAATCCAATGCAATCTTAATTGTATCATCCGGTCTTGCAGTTGTACGAGGATTCACACGTGCAGTAATATCGAACTGATCAACAGCGAAGTATAGGTAAACTTCAGCACCTAATAATTCATATACTTTTACAGTTGCTTCAATTACGCTATCTGGAGAGTTGTTAATAAACATCTCTTCATCATGTACATCTTCAGGACGAATACCAAGAATTACATTCTTATCAACATATCCGCCATCAACTAATTTCTTAGCTCTTGCTTCTGGTACCTTAATGGAATTAGATCCAAAAGTTAAGTAGATTTCGGAACCTTTTTTAACAACTGTGGATTCAATCATGTTCATCATTGGTGAACCAATGAAACCTGCAACGAATACATTGTTAGGATGATTGTATAAGTTTTGTGGAGAATCTACCTGCTGAACTACACCATCTTTCATAACAACAATTCTTGTACCAAGTGTCATAGCTTCTGTTTGGTCATGTGTTACATAAATGATAGTAGCCTGTAAATTCTGATGCAGCTTGGAGATTTCAATACGCATCTGAACTCTAAGCTTAGCATCCAAATTGGATAAAGGTTCATCCATGAGGAATACTTTAGGATTACGAACGATCGCACGTCCCATGGCAACACGTTGTCTTTGACCACCAGATAATGCTTTGGGTTTACGATCCAATAACTGTTCTATTCCAAGAATAGTAGCTGCTTCATGTACTAATTTGTCAATTTGTTCCTTAGGTGTTTTTCTTAGTTTTAGACCAAACGCCATATTATCATATACAGACATATGTGGATATAATGCGTAGTTCTGGAATACCATTGCAATATCTCTGTCTTTTGGCTCTACATCATTCACTAATTTATCACCAATCCATAATTCTCCTTCTGTGATTTCTTCCAATCCTGCAATCATTCGTAGTGTAGTTGATTTACCACATCCAGAAGGTCCAACGAATATAATAAATTCCTTATCTGCAATCTCTAGATTAAAATTTTTAACAGCAACAAAACCATTAGGATATGTCTTATTAATGTTCTTTAAAGATAAACTTGCCATTACTTTATGTCCTCCCTAAATCATTAAAGTTCGTACACAATCTTGTACTATTACTATATTACAAATGATACACTAATAGTACTTTTAATGCTATATCCCATTTTTACAAATTAAAAAATACCATTTTGTTGAATTTGTATACAAATTCTGAAAATAAGTAGATTTACCTATTTTTCGTACAAAATTAAACCCAGCTACTGTCTATATTCTCTAAATCCCTCTCCCATGACTTCTCGAACGTCACTTACAATAACAAAAGCCTTAGGATCTACCTCTTCTACAATATCAGTTAAATCAACGATTTCCTTCTTTGATACTACACAAAACAGCATTTTTTTATCCTTATTGGAATACATTCCCCTTGCAGAAATTCCAGTTACCCCTCTATCTAAAGATACCAGAATACGCTGGGCAATTTCATTATAGGAATCTGAAATAATATACGCCATTTTAGCAAACTTCAGACCTTCTAGAATACTGTCTGAGACCTTGGCTGTAATGTATACTGAGATAATAGCATATAGTGCTTTTGTGATACCAAAAGTTGCAACACCTGCGATTACTATAATTCCATCAATAACAATCAGAATACGGGGAACAGAATAGTAAGGTTTAAATTTGTGTATCAGAGTAGCTAAAAGATCAGTGCCACCAGTAGTCGCTAATGCAACAAAAATCATTCCGAGTCCTGCTCCTCCTAGAACCCCGCCGAATACTGCGGCTAAAAGATAGTCCTCAAAAACTAGATTATAGGTAGGTATAATATACAAAGAAACAGAAAGGCTAATTGTAGCAAATATGGTATTTTTAATATATTTTTTTCCCAGTAATTTTAGTGCTATTAAAAAAAGAGGTACGTTCAAAACAATATTGGTAAACCAAAGAGGAATTCCACCCTCAAGAAAAGGTTCTGTAAGGTATTTTATTACAATTGCCAGACCTGTAACTCCTCCCGTTACCATTTCCAATGGCTCATAAACTAAATTAATAGACATTCCCATTAATAAAGTTCCTGCGATTATAATTAAGTAATGTCTTATACCTGTTCTAAAAATATGTTTTTCCATGTTATTTCGCCTTTTCTTTTTTATTTTATTAAAACAATAACGGTAAGCTTTTCTCTTTTTTAGTTTAGCCCATGAAAATCCCTTTATTCTAATTATGGTACATAGCCGAAATTAACTCCTAATTCACATGAAATAAGACACATTATAAAATGCGCCTTTTTTACCTTAACTATTACCAAATAAGTTTAGTATAACAGATTAAAATTTGTATAACAGATCAGTATAGCAGATTTTGAAAATAGTATAACAGATCTCGAAATTAGTATAGCAGATCTCGAAATTAGTATAGCAGATTTTGGTATTGGTTTCAAGTGGAGTCATTGACACCGAAAGGGCTTATGTTATAATAATTTGTAGTATTTTATGATATGGGATAGAGCATGTATATATTAAATTAATATAGAAATGGAGCAAAGATCCAATGAATAATAAAACCGTATTGATTACTGGTTCTTCCAGAGGGATTGGAAAAGAGATTGCACTAAAATATGCCAGAGAGAGGTATAACGTAATCATTAATTGTATCCACCGAGAAACCGATTTGTATCAGGTCAGGGATGAAATCCTTTCCTATGGCGCAGCTTGTCTTGCTTTTGTCGGCGATATCAGCAATTATTCTACTGCTGAAAAATTATTGCATACTGCCACTACACAATTTGGAGATATTGACGTTTTAATCAATAATGCAGGCGTCTCTTACGTCGGTTTATTTTCTGATATGACACCTTATGACTGGAACCATGTGATTACCACCAATCTTACTTCCGTATTTAATTGTTGCAGACTTGTGGTTCCTTCTATGGTTGCAAAACATTCTGGAAAAATAGTTAACATTTCTTCCGTATGGGGTAACGTAGGTGCCTCCTGTGAAGTTGCATATTCTGCATCAAAAGGAGCAGTCAATTCCTTTACTAAGGCCTTGGCAAAAGAATTAGCTCCAAGTAACATCCAGGTAAATGCCATAGCATGTGGTGCAATTGATACAGAAATGAATCAGTTTCTTAGTACAGAAGAACGAGATTCCATTATTCAAGAGATTCCTGCCAATCGATTTGGCAAGGCTGTTGAAGTTGCCGATCTAGTTTTTCAGTTAACGAAGGGAAATGAATATCTTAACGGACAAGTCATTCAACTGGATGGAGCCTGGATATAAAGTACATCAGGGCTCTTCCCGCATCTGTCCCATGTAAATTATAATATTCCAGATGTCGACTCTTTTAACTTATAATCCACAGCAGTTTATTACCACTATATTAGGGCAATAAAATAAGATGACAAACCATTGATAGATATCTTTGATTTGTCATCTTATTTTTTGTACTTCAATTGATATACCTTCTTAAAGCATGAACTACATGGCAGCTCACAGTTTCTCTATATTCTTTTACTTAACTTTCTCGTGTAGATAACCTCTGAATATGCACAGCTAAATATGCCACTTCTTCATTGGGAATTACTTTATCATATGTTTTGTATAAATAAGTTCTGATTTTTTCAGCACAGCTGATTGCCAAAGGATATCCTTCTTCCATTCGCTTATACATAAAATCTTCATTATCATCTAGCATTTTTCCGGTAAAGAAACGTTCTGAGAAATATTGCAAATGACTGATAAATCTGGAGTAGTGAATACTGTCTTTATCTACCTGACACTGCATAATATAGGTTACCATGGTAACGATTGCTCCGATTAATTTAGCTGCTCGCATTGCATCATACTGGCTTTCAACTGCCTTTTGTGCATTTACAATATGAAATGCAACATTTGCTGCCTCTTCTTCCGGAAGTTCAACATTCAGCCGTTTCTTAATTAAATCAATGGCAAAGAGTCCTATTTTAAATTCCTTGGGATAAAAATTCTTAATTTCCCAGAATACTCTGTTTACGATAATCATTTCATTTTCCATTCTTTGTACTGCAAAATGTAAATGATCTGTTAAAGCTAAATAGATATGATGATTTAATGTTATATCGTATTTTTCTTTTGCGTAAGATACAATCTCCTGAGTTATCTCCAGATAAACTGCCGGTATGTTATCAAGTATTTCTTTAAGTTTGCTTGCATCTGAATTGTCCAGTGGGATAAACACCTTTCCGTCCGTATTTAACTCTAATTGTTCCCCTGCCTTTTTTCCATAACCTACACCTTTTGCAAGTAAAATAGTTTCTTTTCCCTGCTCATCATGTACTAGAACTACGCTTGAATTTAATACTTTTTGAATTGTGAACATCCCACTCCTCCATTTATAAGGCCAGGCAATTAGTTCATATCCGCTCCATTTGTTGCAATAACTTTTTTATACCAATAAAAGCTATCTTTACGATAACGGTTATAACTACCTTGGCCCATGTCATCTGCATCTACATAAATGAATCCATATCTTTTTGACATTTGACTAGTTGATGCACTTACTAAATCGATGCATCCCCAGGTTGTAAAGCCCATAACTTCAACACCTTCATCAATTGCTTTTTCAACTTCTTTAAAATGATTGCGGAAATATTCTATACGATAGGGGTCATGTACTGTGTTATCCTCTTCAAGTATATCACGATTCCCAATGCCGTTTTCTACAATGAATAACGGTTTTTTATATCTATCATAGAGTTCGATTAAACTAATTCTAAGTCCAACGGGATCAATTTGCCATCCCCATTCACTACTTGCCAAAAATGGGTTTTTCACTCCCAGTATGGTATTACCAGGTGTCCGCTCTGCATCTGGATCCACGGATTCTGTCATACTCATATAGTAACTAAAGGATACGAAGTCTACACAACCTGATTTTAGTATATCCATATCTTCTGGAAGCATTTCAATGGAGATATTATTTCGCTCAAATTTTTTCAGGACCATTTTTGGATATTCACCAAATACCATAACATCGGAATAAAAATGATTGTCTAAATTCTTTTGTTGTGTGGCTGCAACATCCTCTGGTGCACAGGTTCTTGGATAGGTTGTCAGTTTCGTAAGCATACAACCGATCTGGCTATTTGGAATAATTTCATGGCATTGTTTTACCGCTAAGGCACTGGCTACAAATTGATGATGAAGAGCCTGATAACAGCAAGCCTCCACTCCTGCGTCCCCACAACGGTCTGGAATAATTCCTGCTGTTGTAAATGGATGCCTTAGGATACTATCAACTTCATTAAATGTTAACCATAGTTTAACATATTTTTTGAATCTTAAAAAGCATGCATTGCAAAAATTCATAAAATAATCAATTACTTTTCTATCTGTCCAACCATTGTATTTTAATGATAATGCTAAAGGCATTTCATAATGACTTAAGGTAACCAATGGTTCAATCCCTAGTCTTTGCATTTCTTTAAATAGATCCTCATAATACGCTAAACCTGCTTCATTTGGTTCACTTTCTTCTCCGGTAGGAAAGATTCTGCTCCAGGCAATAGAAAGACGTAATACTTTAAAGCCCATTTCTGCAAATAATGCCAGGTCTTCTTTGTAGTGGTGATAAAAATCAATTCCTCTACGTTTTGGATAATAGGTATCATCCAAATCTTCCATTGCCTGTTTTATTGAATCACTTGTGATTGTATTATGGGTTTTATAATCTTTCACATCCACATGAGGTTTATAAGTTACTACATCATCCACAGACCAACCTTTTCCGTCAACATTCCAAGCCCCTTCTGCCTGATTGGCTGCTATTGCTCCACCCCATAAGAATCCTTTTTGAAAACTCATTATACAACCTCCAACTTCATTACTTTGGATCCACTTTTAACGTTTCCTGGGTTTTCCGGTGTTACATTGAATTTGTTTGAATTCGTAATAATCATCGGTGTAGTCACATCATATCCTGCATTCTTAAATGCAGATAAATCAAATTTCATTAACAATTGTCCTGCCTTAACAGTATCTCCATTTTTCACTACCGGTTCAAAGCCTTTTCCTTCTAACCTGGCAGTTTCTAATCCTACATGTAGCAGAATTTCTGCACCGTTATCTGAAATTAATCCAATGGCATGTTTTGTATCAAATACCATGTTAACTTTTCCATTTACTGGTGCGTATAATTCACCTTTGGAAGGAACAAACGCTACACCATTTCCTAATACGCCTGTGCTAAATACGCTATCTTTTACTTCTGTCATAGGAATTAATTTTCCTTCTAATGGGCTAACAACAGTGTCATTGCTTACCTGTGTCACCGTTTTTGCAGCTGAAGTTAACTCTTTATCTTTATAGAAAATAAATGCTGCAATAAAGGAAACCACCAATGCTGCACCAAATCCAGCAAAGGCCCATACAATGTTCATAGAATTGGCTGGATCAACGAACATTGCCATACCAGCAAGTCCAGGCCCCATGGCAACAAATGCTTTTAAGCCAAATATACCAACGGTTAAACCACTTACAAGACTACCGATTACTACGCTTAATAAAACCGGTCTGTTTTGAAGAGTAACACCATATAATGCTGGTTCTGTTATACCAAAGATTGCAGAAATACCTGCTGAGATTGCAGTAGATCTGGTATCTGGATTTTTTGTACGAAGTGCAACTGCAAAACAAGCACCACCTTCAGAGATGTTATGTGCTAAGGATGCAGGCATATAAAGCATTTCCATACCTGTTTGTGAAATAGAGGAAATTGCATAAGGAAGTAATGCTTTGTGCATACCCATGGAAACCATGATTGGTAATATAGCTGCTAGAAGTCCTACTGCAAGCCATCCTAATTTTTCATATACAAATAAAATTACTACAGTTAATCCTTGTCCAAGGGTGAAACCTAAAGGTCCTAAGATTAATAAAGCGACTGGAACAACGATGGTAAAACAAATCAGTGGAACCAAGAATACACGTACTGGTTTTGGTGATATTTTCTGTGCATATTTCTCAACAACTGTTAAAAATAGTACCGTTAAGATTGCTGGAAATACCTGATATGGGTAGGCAATAGGTTTAATGGTAGCTCCAAAAAGCACTGCACCTTCCGATATCATTGTTGTCATATTAGGTAAAATTAAGGCACCAACTGCTGCCATGGCAACAAGTCTGTTTGCTTTTAGCTTAGATGCTGTTGTCACCGCTACCATTAATGGCAAGAAATAAAGGGCTGCATCTGCTGCATAGAAAAATGTTTTATATACCGTACTTGTATTATCCATAATTCCAATTAATACAAACAAGGAAAGCATTGCTTTTAAAATACCAGCTCCTGCAATAGCTGGAACGATTGGCTGGAATACACCTACTAAAAAGTCAAGTACAACTGCTCCAATTTTCTTCTTCTCATTTGATTTAGTTGCTGGTTCATTTCCATCAAAAGATGCCATTTTCATAATCTGGTCATATACTTCAATTACATCATTACCTATAATAATCTGGCACTGTGCTGTCATTACGACACCCATAACGCCTTTAATGCCTTTGATTGCTTCAATATTAGCTTTTGAACTATCTGCTAAAGTAAATCTTAATCTGGTAGAGCAATGTTCTAAATGCACTACATTCTTTTCTCCGCCTATATGTTTCAAAATCTCGGATGCTGTCATTTTATAATCCATAAGATTCTCCTTCTATTAATTAAATTTAAGTTAAGTTAATTGTTTAATATGCTATCAATATGACTAGTTCCTATTCTGGCCAAAAATGGGAACAAAAAAAGACCTGATAGAATCATACATATTGCGAGATGCAATATACGTATTATTCTCATCAGATCCTGCCTGCATTACCAGTAACATGTCTTTGATATGCTTGTATTATACTAGATAATCAGAATGAAATCCATGCACAAAAACAACAAGTTTATTATTGATTTTTTATACAATATGCACAATAACATTTCTATTCATGAAATCTCTTGTTTTGCTTTAGATCTATTTTTAATTAATTCCTTCCCATCCTGTAACACAATTTCGCCCGCGGCTTTTCGATTTATAAAGAGCTTTATCTGC
>JAQSYR010000013.1 GCA_029256035.1 Anaerocolumna sp.
ATTCTTCCTAGAAGAATCACAGGTAACTGTGCAAAACACCAGAGAGCTCTTACAGTAGCAATTAAGAGAGCAAGACATATCGCATTAATGCCTTACACATTAGATTAATTCTTGAAAACAAAGGATTTTCCTAAAAGTATATTCCTAATTACACCACTTTTACACCAAATGTGTAAAGATGTGGATTAAGGTATAAAACTGAAAATGTTAAGAACCGTCATATCATCAAAGATATGGCGGTTTTTTTATTTCTATAAATCGTTTTAGTAGAACTTTTTGCACTGAAAGTTTACTGATCACCTTATATTTAATTCTAAATTCATTAAAAACACTACTTCCAAACAAATCATAAAAACCATGATACCTTAAAATTACAAATGAATATTCCAGCGGTAATATGTCAATGACTGATTAATTAAATTTTATAAGAAATATAGCTAGATATTGAAGGTGTAATTTATAAATACATAAAGGAATGAGAAGAAATCACAATATGGGAGGAATGTTTGATGTGAAAATCAATATAATTTTTGATTATCATTATGAAGAAGAAGCCGAACGATATGCGCGTTCTTTAGAATACTTAAGGCATTATATACTTAACAAACCACAGTTTTTCCTGTCGGCGGTTCTCAACTTCCATAATCAAGTGATTTTTGATTCATAGGGTTCCTCCTAAATTTTTTTATTCAGATAAGTATAGTTCATGGTCAATTATTTTTTACTACGTTATCTTTTGAAGCACTTACATAAGAAGTAAAATAGTCAGTAGAAAAGAAGAAAAATTAGATCAGGAATCACTTATAAAACGGGATATAGTTTTAAATGAAATAGCGATGAAATCCGCTATTAGGTAAATCTAAAACTGAATATAGAAGAATGTATGAAGCAGGCATTTATTGGTTATGTGAAGAATAATGATCAAGCACCGGAATAACTGATGGAAAAAATGTCTACTTATACATTGAGTGCGTTGGAAGATTGGGGAGAAATAGGACAGGTTTCTACAGAAACATACCCAAAAGGTGGATTGACTTCCATAAGTGGTTACTGTAATTCTTAGAAAGGAGAAATAGGATATATCGAAGGTATGTACTGTGAATATTATGGATATGAATTGCCAGGAGATAGATATACTTTCATTAATGCAGCAGTGCTTAGCCACTATAAGTGAAACAGATAATATGATATCTAGAAGAATGAGGAAGGTAGGTATAGCACCTTGCTTTCTTTTGTTGGACGAATATTGATATTTATGTAAAATAAAAAAACTAAGTAAAATAACAGTGAGTAGACGACCAAGAAAATTTATACTCAACAGTTTTTGATGTTTTGAAAATAATATTGAAGAGGCTGGGGGGAGCATGAGTTAATATATGAAAATTTATATTTTGTAATGTTGAGTATTGGTAGGTACTTTAAAATAAAAATAAAGTATATGACAAAAATTACATAGTTTATTTGTATAGTTTTTCTGTTTGGTAAATATATGAAAATGTGGTATAATTATATAGAAAGAAATATTATAAGTAGGGGAGACTACGTATGGAGTATTTTATTCTAAATAGTTACTTAAAGAGGAAAAATGATAATAAAAAGACATTCGTAAATGCACTTAAATTGCTTAGTAAAGTTGAACTCATATTGTTTTTTACAATGCTAATAAGTGCGATGATATCCTTAGTTTTTCTATTTATAAGAATAGAAAACGGTTTGCTTTATATATGTATTCTATTGGAACTGATGAGTGTTTCCATCTTATATTTTATACAACATAGAAAAGATAAAAATAATAGTGAACAAAACATTGAGAAGTTGGATAAAAAATATGAAGATACTATCAATTGGTTGAATGGATTGGGATTAAATGATAAATATAAAATTAAGCAATTATGCAATAGATGCAAGCAAGAAATTGAGCAAAACAAGCAAGGGGAGGGAAAGTTTAGGCAGTTTATTGATAGGATATTTACTTTGTTTTTAATACCAATTTACGCGGCAATAGTAACCTTGGCAATACAGCAAAGTACAAATATAACAGATCAGATGATGAGTTTAATAATTATCGGTATCGCAGGGATAATTCTATATATTTTGATATTTGGAGTAATTAATTTTTTATTACCTATTATAAATAGTGAATACGTAGAAATGGATAAAATGGTAAAACTATTACAGGGAGTACTGGATAGGAAATATGAAATAGTAGAAACAGATATAAAGTGATAAAGGAGCACATTTTTATGAGCATTAAAGTAGGAGATAAATGCCTTATTTGTGGTGATAGAGCAGAAGTATACTCAACGAATGATATAAACTATAAGTTTATAGAATGTAATAACTGTGGACGTGTAAATTACAATACATATGATTTCAATTCAAGCTATAAAATAGATAAGGATATTTTGGCATCATATCTTTATTATAATGGAAAAATTGATAAATTAATTGAAGATGAACACCATTATGATTTTATTGGATCTCAGAAAAAGTTTGAAGAGGATATTAAAATATATCCATATGCAAAATATATATCAAAAGAGGAGTGTATAGCGTGGTATCCAAAGTCATTTAGTGAAAAAGTTGACGTGATTTTAATAGGGTTTGCGAAACTATTAAAATTCGATGGCTGTCCAATAACTTTTACAGATGGACAACTTTTAAGTGCATTATTTATCAAGAGATATAATAAGGATAACATAGAGACAAGCCTAAATGAGAGAAACTTGCAATTGAAATTCATACTTATATATTTAGAAGATAATTCTTATATTAAATCCATGGACCAAAATAATATTATGCTGTTACCTAATGCATTATCAAGAATAGATAAATTACAAAAAGATATAGCATTAAATAGTAAATATGTTTTTGTAGCAATGTCTTTTGCGCCAGAAATGTCAGAGGTTCGTATGGCAATAAGAAGTGCTATTGAGCAGTCAGGATATATACCTCGTATTATGGATGAAATAGAACATAACCATCAAATTGTGCCAGAGATGCTTTATGAAATAAGAAATAGTAGTTTTGTCATAGCGGAACTAACAGGGCATAATAATGGGGCATATTTTGAAGCAGGATATGCATTAGGATTGGGGAAAGAAGTGGTGCATATTTGTAAAAAGGATGTATTTGGAACAGATGGACATTTTGATGTAAAACAGGTAAATACGATACTATGGGAAAATACAGAAGATCTTAATTTTAGATTACGAAAAAGGATTGAGGCAACAATAATGTAAGAATATGGTTGTCCAATGAGCAGAGGTAAACTATAATGGGTCTTTTAGCTATAAATGAATATGGAGGTGTAAACTAGTGTTAAGTAAATATGATAAAAATTATTTTATGACAGCAAATCCCAATATATATGACAATTCGAAGCTTCGTGACCCACAGATACGAGGGTATTACATGGTATATGATCACTTTGCTGTTAAAAACAAAAAAACACATGCCATTGTTATTTTGCCTACAGGTGTAGGAAAAACAGGTTTAATTGGATTGCTACCATATCATATATGCAAAGGGAGGGTATTGATAATAACGCCACAGCTTACTATAAAAGATACAGTTGCGGATTCACTTAATCCAGATAACCCGGAAAGCTTTTGGTATAAACGAGATGTCTTTAAGAATCCAAATGAAGCACCTGTACTTGTAGAATATGAAAGTAAAACACCCAAAGAAATACTAGATTCAGCTAATGTTGTTTTGCTAAATATTCATAAACTGCAAGCAAGGCTTGAAAGTTCACCTCTGAATTTTCTGGATGAAAATTACTTTGACATGATTATTATTGATGAAGCACATCATTCGGCAGCGAATACCTGGATAGCTACAGTAAACTACTTTAAAGAAGCAAAAGTTGTTAAGTTAACAGGAACACCTATTAGGACTGATGGAGTAGAACTGGCGGGTGAATTGGTTTATAAATATAAGCTTAGTCAAGCAATGGCTGCTGGCTATGTAAAGTCATTGAGAAACATTGAGTATATACCTGAGCAATTATTACTCACTTTGGATAAGGATGAATCTAAGAAATATACTCTGGAAGAAATACTAGAATTAGACTTACGGGATGAAGATTGGATTAAGAGATCAGTAGCATATTCTAGAGAGTGTTCAGAGCGTGTTGTAGATTCGAGCATAAATTTGTTAAACAACAAAAGGAGAGATGGATCGAAAGTACCACACAAAATAATAGCAGTAGCATGTAGCATATCCCATGCGGAACAGATTAAAGAGATTTATTTACAAAGAGGATACAAAGCAGAGGTAATACATAGTAAACAAATTCCTGAAGAAATAAAAAAAATTAAAAATGACATTGAAAATCATCGTATTGATGTAATAATAAATGTAGCAATGCTTGGTGAAGGATATGATCATGTATATTTAAGCATTGCTGCTATATTTAGACCTTTTAAAAGTGAATTACCTTATGAGCAATTTATTGGGCGTGTACTTCGTGCAATACCTGATAATGACGTGGAAAAATTAGATGATAACATTGCAGATGTGATATCTCATAAGAACTTGAATTTAATCGAGTTATGGAATAAATATAAAATTGAAATACAGGAAAGTGAGGTCATTAAACATCTACAAAATGAAAATATTATGAACGACGCTGAAGGGGCTGCTTTACCTACTGATGGTAGCGGCGATATGAAGCCTGCTATTGGAGAGGTTAGCGAAATAGGCAAGGGTTCTTTTAGTGAAGATGCTTACTTAAATACTGAACTAATAAAGAGGCATAAGGAAGAGGAACAAAAACAGAAAAAAGATATTGAGAAGCTACAAAAATTATTGAGTATAGATTATGAACAGGCTCTATCCATTTATAATCAAACCAGAACTAAGGATACAGCGGCAATTAAGCGCCCAGATTTATATTTTTCAAGTAGAAAAAAGAATTTAGATGTTGAAATAAGAGAAGTTATCGTGCCAGAGTTAATTACGAAATATGAAATAGATCAGCTAGACAAAACATTAAGTGAATGTCGATTGTTTACCAATAACAGATATTCATGGATTAAAACAGCAGTTAAAAATAATGTAGCAATGCTTGCATTATATTTTAATACATATCTTAAAAATGAAATTGGTAAAGCTAGGGACGTTTGGACAACTTCTGATTATGATAATGCATTTATAAAACTGCCTGTGGTTAAAGAATTTGTTGAAAGAGTATTATCTGACTATATGCAACCTTAATATTTGGGTGTATAATGTTGATAAATAAAGGAGGATGTGCTATGTCTGATTATATCAAAAAGATTTATGATATGATGTACTCACCGATAATTACACCATATAATTTGTTAGAAAATTCTAAGTTGGACAACTATGCTTACGTTAAATATTATAAATCTGGCAATGACTTAATTGCTGAAATGCAGTGTGATATGCAAGAAGAAGGAATAAAAACTTTCTACTATCACTTTGATGCTAGGGATTATCTGCAAAGAATATATGCAGGAGATCAAAATAGCAAAGAACTGATTTTTGAAAGGGATAGCGCTATTGCAGAAGCAAAGAACGATTATCATGCATCTTTACCAGAAAATTCTAAGGCTGTGTAAGTGAAACTAAAAATAAGATTTGTTGTTAGCTGGAGGTTACTAAGATTTTTACACCTATACACGATCTTATGCACTCTTTGCAAATTAAATGATGGTGCCAGACGGAGAATGACGGATATGTGGAGGATCATGAAACGTAGTAACATAGGGCACCACTGCTTAAGACGAAGCCTGTTGAATTCCAATCAGTCCATATCGCATTAATGCCTTACACTTTAGATTAATCCCAGTAAAATAATGGATTTCAGATAGTGAGAGGTCGTAGTACACGACTTGTACACGTTTTGAATAAGAAATGAAAATAGCCGTTACATAACCTTCGGGTTGTGTAGCGGCTTTTTTAATAAGTTGAAGCTATTGATAAACTTACCATTAGCTTTGTTAAAATTACAGTAAAATAGACTACAAGTGAGTATTCCGGATACCTTTGAGCCAGGTGTCCGGTCGTTTGGAGCCACCTTATGCTACCTTTGCTTTGGCTTTAATTATTAAATTACGAATCATCAGATTTGTAAGAGATATTAGTTAAGCCAAAACAAAGTGGCTCTGTTTCGCCGGAACGATGGCTCCCATTTTTCCGGAATCGTGGCTCCCAACGACAAGAATATTCACTACATGCCAAACACTCTGTACAACCTGAACCGACCCATGTACTATATTAGCTATATCTTTGCTTAATGGTTGTTCAAAGCAGAATGAGAAACAAAAAGATACAACCGCTGCCGAAACATCTGCAACTGAAACAACAGCAACTGAAACAACTCAGTCAGATACAGAAACCGCTCAAGAAGAAACCAATTCAAAAGAGGAAACCCAGACAAATCAGGAAGATGCAAACCAAGGCAAAAGTGAAATGAAAAAGGAAGCCACTTTTGTAGGTCAGGTCGATAGTAATTCTATGGAAGTTACAATTGATAATGAACTAACGGTGTTATTCCTTTCTGAAAGTATAAAAGCAAGCTTTAATCTAGGCGACTTAAAGAATGGAAACAAAATAGAAGTAACCTATTACGAAAATGATTCAAGTCAGTTGGTAGTAAGTGTAATTATTAAATTAAATTAGTAAATTAGTTAGTAGCCAGTGCCCAAACTAGTGATAATTCTACGGTTTGGGCATCTTATTTTTTTGAAAATAAAAGTCTTTAATTAGGTCAGCAAAAATGTTATAATGTATGTTAAAACGAATTGTGTTCCAAGAGTGTTTCTTGATTTGGGATTGTTGTGGCCAATCTGGTTATCGCTCCTGTTAGTTTTAATGAATATAGCTACCTTCATAATTGATCGGCATGCTGGATTTGTTATGACAATCTTTGTGATATTATACGTAATTATTAGCATGTTTCTATATATTATAAAACGACCAAAGATTGTCGGCGAATTAGTGCGCTTTGCCGCTGACTACGGGCAGGTGCAGAAAAAGCTCTTAAAAGAAATGGCATTACCTTATGCAATCCTGGATTATGAAGGCAGAATGTTATGGGGAAATGATGAATTTCAAGACATCATTGGGAATGTAAAACTGGAACAGAAATTTATTCACCAGGTGTTTTCGGAGATTCCTGGAACTGTGTTTCCTCAGAACATGGAAGATGTTGAAGTGAAAGTAGTAAAAAAAGATAAAAATTATAAAGCACTTCTTCGAAGGGTAGCCGTCCCTGATTTTTATGAGGATTTTTCCTGGGGGTTTCAAGATGAAGATGCAATTATGAATGAGAATAATAGTCTGATTGCCATTTATTTTTATGATGAAACTGAAATCATTACTTTATCCAAGGAAAACTTTGATCAAAAAATGGTAACAGGTCTTTTGTATATTGATAATTATGAAGAAGCACTGGAAAGTATTGATGAAGTACGACGTTCCTTGTTAATAGCATTGGTTGACAGAAAAATTAACAAGTATATGCAGAGTATAGATGCAATTATTAAGAAGATTGAAAAAGACAAGTATGTTTTTATGTTTAAGCAAAAGTACATGACCCAGCTGCAGAATAATAAATTCAGCATTTTAGAGGAAGTGCGGGCTGTCAACATAGGAAATGACATGTCAATTACCATCAGCATTGGAATTGGAATTAATCCCGAATCTTATTTACTTAGTTATGAATACGCAAGAGCAGCTATTGACCTGGCCTTAGGCAGAGGTGGAGACCAGGCGGTTATTAAGGATACGGAGAAACTCCTTTATTTTGGTGGCAAAAGTATTCAAGTTGAAAAAAGTACCAGAGTAAAAGCCAGGGTAAAAGCCCATGCATTTAAAGAGTTTATTGAAGGCAAAGACAAAGTGGTAATTATGGGCCATGCCATCGGTGACGTAGATTCCTTTGGTGCAGCTGTGGGAATTTATCGAATTGCGAAAACATTAAATAAAAAAGCAAACATAGTAATCAATGAAGTTACTACTTCTGTTCGGCCTATTATGAAGAGGTTTTTAAATAATCCGGATTATGAAGAAGATATGTTTATTAACAGTGAACAAGCCCTAGGAAGCGTAGACAATAACACTTTGTTGGTTATTGTAGATGTAAATCGTCCAAGCTATACAGAATGTCCGGAATTGTTAAACATGACAAAGACTATTGTTATCTTTGATCATCATAGGCAAACGGGAGAAGCAATTGAGAACCCTGCACTGTCTTATATAGAACCATTTGCTTCTTCCACAAGTGAAATGGTAGCTGAAATCTTACAATATATCAGTGAAGGATTAAAAATTAAACAATCGGAGGCAGATGCTTTATATGCCGGTCTTATGATTGACACCAATAATTTTCTTACGAAAACAGGTGTAAGAACATTTGAAGCAGCAGCATTTCTAAGAAGAAGCGGGGCAGATGTTACCCGCATACGCAAGTCACTTCGTAGTGATATGGATGAATATAAAACAAAAGCCGAAGCAATTAGTGGAACAGAAGTATATCTTGAGCACTATGCAATTACTGTCTGCTCTAGTGAAGGCATTAACAGTCCAACGGTGTTAGCTGCTCAAGTTGCTAATGAATTATTAAATATTGCAAATATAAGAGCATCCTTTGTATTAACAGATTTTAACGGAAAAATATTTTTAAGCGCCCGCTCTATTGATGAGGTTAATGTTCAATTAATTATGGAACGTCTTGGAGGCGGAGGACACATGAGTGTAGCAGGAGCACAATTTACAGACTGCACAATTACAGAAGCAATTTATAACTTAAAGTCTACTTTGGCAAGCATGACACGTGAAGGTGACTTGTAATAGCAGATAGTTTCCCAATTGCCAATAATAGCAGGAGAGTTTGAAAGGAGATAAACAATGCAAATTATATTAACTCAAGATGTAAAATCACTAGGTAAAAAAGGAGAACTGGTAAATATTAGTGATGGCTATGCCAGAAACTTTATTTTACCTAAAAAATTAGGTCTAGAAGCTACCCCTAAAAATCTTAATGATTTAAAATTACAAAAAGCTGCCGAGGAAAAGAAGCAGAAGGAAATATTAGAAGAAGCCAAAGTATTTGCCAAAGAGTTAGAAAGCAAAATTATAGAGGTTAAAATTAAAGCAGGTGAGGGCGGAAGAACCTTTGGCTCTGTTTCTACAAAAGAAATTGCAACTGTTTTAAAAATTGATTTTGGTTATGAAATTGATAAAAAGAAATTACAGTTAAATGATCCTATAAAGACAGTGGGAATGCATACAGTACCTGTTAAACTACATCCACAGGTAACAGCAGAATTAAAAGTAAAGGTAAGTGAACAATAAGAGTCAGGTTTTAGGAGGAAGGGTAGATGGATGAGGCATTTATAAAAAAAGTACTTCCCAATAATCCAGAAGCTGAGCAATCAGTAATTGGTTCCATGATTATGGATAAGGATGCTATTGTTGCCGCATCAGAAATTATTACAGGGGAAGACTTTTATCAGCAGAGATACGGTGTCTTATTTGATGCTATGATTGAACTTTTTAACGAAGGGCAGCCAGTAGATTTAATAACACTTCAGAACAAACTAAAGGAAAAGGATGTGCCCCCAGAACTTTGCAGTCTGGAGTTTATTCGGGATTTGATTACATCAGTGCCTACCTCTGCAAATGTAAAGTATTATGCTAACATTGTAAAAGAAAAGTCAACATTAAGACAATTAATTAAGGTAACAGAAGGTATTACAAACCAATGTTATCTGGATAAAGATAAAATAGATAGTTTACTTGAAGATACGGAAAAAAAGGTTTTTGATATAGTCCAAAAGAGAAATTCCGGTGATTATACAAGTATTAAAGATGTTGTATTTCGTTCTCTAGAAAGTATTGAAGCTGCAGCAAAAAATAAGGGCAGCGTTACTGGAGTGGCTACTGGATTTTATGATTTGGATTATAAAACTGCAGGATTACAGCCATCTGACTTAATATTGATAGCAGCCAGACCTTCTATGGGTAAAACTGCCTTTGTATTAAATATAGCAGAGCATGTAGCATTAAAAAGTAATGTTACAACTGCAATATTTAGTTTGGAAATGTCAAAAGACCAATTAGTAAAACGTATTTTGTCCATGCATTCCAAGGTAGATTCCCAGGCAATTCGAAGTGGTGAATTAAGTGACGATGATTGGGTTAAATTAGTGGAAAGTGCCAGAGCAATCGGAAATTCTAATTTAATTATTGATGATACTTCCAGTATATCAATTGGTGAATTAAGGTCTAAATGCAGGAAATTTAAACTTGAAAATAATCTGGGACTAGTTATTATTGATTACTTGCAGTTAATGTCTGGCAGTAAAAAATCTGAATCAAGACAACAGGAAATCTCAGAAATTTCACGTTCGTTAAAAGCATTGGCAAGAGAAATTAGTGCGCCAGTGATTGCCTTGTCTCAGTTAAGCCGTGCTGTTGAACAAAGACCTGATAAACGTCCAATGTTATCTGATCTTAGAGAATCAGGGGCAATAGAGCAGGATGCCGATGTGGTTATGTTTATTTACCGTGATGATTATTATAATCATGATACGGAAGAAGCGGGTATATCAGAGATTATTATAGGTAAGCAAAGAAATGGTCCAACCGGTACAATTAAACTTGCCTGGTTGTCCCAGTTTACAAAGTTTGCAAATCTGGAAAGATAAAAGGGGATTTGTCCCTCCGACAAAGACAATTGGTTGTCTCGTCGGAGGGACAAATCTTTTTTTCTGCAGATCCCCTTAATCTGTCACAGTGTGAAAGTTGCTGTAGGATTGTGTCTTTGATTCAGAAAAGTAGTAATGAAATGGGTTTCTATGTCGATAAGTTCCCTAGGAAAGTAGGGAAACCATATTGCATTAGGACTTGCCTATGTTATAATTAAAGCAATGTAAAAATGTATCTGAGGAGGAAGACTATGGGAGAAATTCGTTACATTATATCGGATGCCTCAAAAAAAATAGATGTTGAGCAGCATACATTACGATACTGGGAAGAAGAGCTTGAATTACATATACTTCGGAATGAGATGGGGCATAGATATTACCGGGAAGAAGATATTGAATTATTAAAAGCTGTAAAACTACTAAAAGAAAAAGGATATCAGTTGCGTGCCATAAAAATGCTGTTACCTCAAATCCAGCAGCAGTTAGGTAATTCAGAATCCCATGACTTAGGGGCAGAGGCACTGGATTGGATACAAGATCAACAGGATACTCTCGGTCAAGATAATGAAGTGAATTACATTCCTGCCAAGACAAATGAGGGTAGGACCCAGCAGGGAAATACCCAAGGGCAACCAGAGAAGTTAGAACAGTTTCGCGAAATTATGACAAATCTAATACAATCCGTTTTGCAAGAAAGCACTGATATTATGGCTGACAATATTAGTGAAGTAGTGTCTACCACTGTAATAAAAGAAATGGATTATTTAATGCGAATGAAGGAAGAGCGGGAAGAAGAAAGATTTAAACAATTTGATAGAACCTTAAGGGAATTGCAAAGCAGTAGGGCAGAATATGCAGTATCCAAGGGTATGAAAAAGAAAAAAAGATTTTTTAAAAAGTAAAATAAAACAAGGAAGTAAAATAAAGCGTAGGAAGTAAAATTAAGCGCACAGTCGATACATGCATCTGCATCGATTTCAAAATGACTTGCTCCTTCAGAAATTGCTTCTACAGGACATTCGCTAGCGCATGCGCCGCAGCTTATACATTCTTCAGAAATTTTATATGCCATGGTACCAATCCTCCTCTTTCTAGTTTCCGTTTTTATTTTAATACAAGATATATAAAAACACAAGAGAAACTTCATAATAGTACTAAAATTAATCTTTATTTTAACAAATAAACTAATTAAGAAAATATATAAATTTTATATCAAATTTTAAACATTATTTGATGGTAAATGATAGATATTATTAATAAGATAGTGGGAATCCGTCTTGACGGAAAGGACAACAAGGCTTATAATGAAGAAGCAACTGCGGCGTATATTTAATCGTCTCATGTTAAAGAATAAGTATTATCTTTTTATAGATAAAACAAGGAGGTTATCAAATGGCTCAAGTAGTAGATAAAGATATGACAATTGCTGAAGCAATTAGCGTTGATCAGGGTATTGTTCCAATTTTATTAGCTTCTGGTATGCACTGTATCGGCTGCCCATCTTCACAAGGTGAGACTTTAGAAGAGGCTGCTATGGTACACGGTATGGATGCAGAACAATTATTAGCAACAATTAATGAATACCTTGCTACAAAACAATAAATGGTAGTGACACAAGTTGATTTTATATACTAACTGTGTATAAACAAATCCAATGAATGAAATAATAAAAAAAGGTTAGTTCCTTTCATGGACCTAACCTTTTTTGTAACCTTTATTGTATTCGTTTTTGTGTTATAGAATTTCCCCCATACTCAAGGGGATATTGACTACAATTCAGATAAAACCTGAATTGCTTTGTCCTTTACGATAACTTCAAAATGTTCTTCGTAATAATATGGACTAGCATAAGTTGAACGCTCTGCTTTGCCATATTCAGAAATGATGTTACAGATTTTATTAAATTCCTCAGGTGTATGATCCGATTTACTAAGAATCAAATAATAAATGGAACTTACAGGATCTTTGAATACGCTATTAATACCGCAATAAAATCCTTTTATTATGCCTGACATATTAATTATCTCATTAAGTGAACGGAAAGTATATACTTTCATCAAATTAGTCTGTATTGATATACTCTCAGGAGTTTCCTTCTCGGTTTTTGATTCTTTCTCTTTTTTATATCCTAAGGAATCTGCAAGAGGAACAAAATCATCTTTACTTTCATCACCTGGTTCCCCTAAGAAATCTTCTATATGACCAAAACTATTAATTATCTCATCTGCGTATGGATCCTCATCATCTTCCTCGTCAAGGTCTGCATAGTCATCTGCATCTGGTGAGAATTTAGAGAAACGGGTATCTAGTTCGTCAGGGTCTTCTACTTTAGTTATCACTAAAACCAAAACTTCCGGTGATATAGGTATTGCTTCTATCATTAAAGGTATATCTTCGGCTTCAAAACCGAATTCGTAATTTGCTTGCTGCATCATATCTCGAAATAAGGCCTTTGCTTTTTCGCTTCCATATGCAAGTTCACTAATGCGTAACTCACGGTCTACTAAGTCATCTCTGTTTAAAGTACAACGAATCTGATTATCGCTAATTTTCTCTATCTTCATAGAATCACATCCTTTTCTATGTGCTGGCCTGATTGCTATCAATTAGCTGCGCAACATATTATAAGTTTTTACCTAGAGGCTATGTTGTAAACAAAGTATAATTTAATTATTATATAAAGTCAATATGATAATTCACTAAAGATATATTAATTATTTACCGAATTCCCCATAAAATAACATTTATAGAAACAAAATATTGTCCAAATTAACCGTAAAAAGATTAGCTAATTAGCCATGCAGAAATAGGTTGAAATTGGCAAAGAAATGGCTATAATAGTAAATAGGATGACTTGAGAACCTATCGGCTTTATTCTAATAGGAAAGGAGAGAATGAAAAACCATATATGGTTTGGCAAATATAGAATAATCCAATTGTTGGGGCGTGGGGGAAGTGCAGACGTCTATCTGGCCGAACACATGAATCTTAAAGCCTTAAGAGCAATAAAAAGAATCAGTAAGAAAAGTATTTTTCATGAACAATTATTAAAAGAAGCACATATTTTAAAAAATCTAAATAATTCTAATGTTCCTATTATATATGACTTTGAAGAGGACGCGCATAACTCGTATATCATTGAGCAATATATTGAGGGACAATCATTAAAGATGTTGATAAACCAATCAAAGCATTTTCCTGAGAAATTAATCATTTCTTATTCCATTCAGATTTGTGAACTATTACATCATCTCTATACTTTAGATAATCCTATTCTATATTTGGACTTAAATCCAGAAAATATTATAGTTGAGAATCATACCGTAAAGCTCATTGATTTTGGGGCAGCAGGGTATAAGAATAAGATGAATGAAAGAAAATACTCCTGCGGAACCAGAGGGTTTGCTGCTCCAGAACTTTACGGTAAGAGTAATCCTGATGAACGTGCGGATGTGTATGGGCTGGGGTCATTATTATATTTTATGGTGACAGGGAACAGTTATTGCCAGGAATCCTGGCAGGGTTTTAAAAGACAACAAATCAAACCTTATTCAAAGGACCTTTTTAGTATTATAAGAAAATGCCTACATTATTATCCATCTTTTCGTTATTCCACTATAAAAGCTTTAAAAAATAAGTTATTAGAATTAAGTAAAAACAGTGATAGGGAGAAAAACAACTCAGGTACATCCCTTCGCATTGCAGTAGCAGGTACCCAAGGTAGAATAGGGACAACACATCTAGCAATTATGTTAACATCTTATCTGGCATCGAAAGGATATCATAGTTTATATCTGGAGAATAACCAATCGAATCACATCTATAAAATCTTAAAGCGGTGTCAAAATCATAGTATACTCAGTGATATTTATGTAATAAACGGCTGCCACATGTTGCCGGCTAATTTCGAGGACTCTTGGTATCTAAGTAGAAACTACAATGTATATATTATAGATTATGGTTTCCTAACAGACCAGAATAAAGACGAATTCTTAGAAGCAGATGTCAGGTTACTAGTGGCAGGAGCGAAAGACTGGGAATTAGATACTACGGAGGAAGTGCTAAAAAAGTTAAACTGCTCTAAAGACATTAAATATCTGTTTAGTTTCCTTGAAGGCAGAAGATTCAGAGAAGTACTAAAATCCATGAAGGGCTTATCTAATTACCGAATACCTTTTGAACCCAATCCCTTTTTATTAAAGGATAATATATCAGTGAATGAGTTTATGGAATCTTTACTTATGGATATTTTATCTGCTGACAGGAAGGAGTAACAAGTTGAAAAGAATGCCAATTCTAAAAAAACAATTAGCTACACCTGGACTATTTCAGGGGAAATTAGTGGTAGGTGTATTTGGCACACACAAAGGTGCAGGCGTAACCCACTTTTGTCTATTATTAGCTCAGTATGCAAGTCAATATTTAGGATATAAAACAGCTTATATTGAATGCTATCCAGGGAACGATATTCGTTTCTTGCAAGAACAACAAATAGATGAAATGAGTATAAAGAAGGAATTCTTTTGTCGGCAGGGAGTAACCTACTATCCATGTGTGAACGAAAAGCGGATAAGTGAAATCATGGGTGATCCATATGAATTTTTAATACTTGACTTAGGATCTGATTTTAGAAACGGAAAAAGTGAATTTTTTCGATGTGATAGAAAAATTGTGATTACCAGCCTGACACTATGGAAAAGACAGGAGCTCAATAGATTTAGAATGAATACGGAACATGTTAAAAATAATACTCAATGGTTTTATATGGCTCCTTTTGCTGGTGAAAAAGAGATAAGATTATGTTTTAAAGAGTTAGATATAAATGTTTGTGGTATACCCTTTCAACCGAATCCACTTGTATTAACTGCAGCAGTCATACATTTTTTTCAAAAAGTATTAAAATAGAATAACGGTAGGAACGATTAAGTTTGCGTATGGCATATCACGGCTTACCTTCTTATCCAATAGTTATTAATAAAATTTCACAAAATGAATAGTAATTGTATTCAATCTATATAAGTACAAAAAATGTTTGTACCTTTTTAATATCCTACTTTATAGTTATTCTACTAGTTTTAGCAATGAAAGTAAAATGGCAGGGTGAATTAATTGTATATGAATGGCCGAAAGAACGTATCCTCAATACATTTTGGCTCATTAACTCCCCAAATATAATTAATTTAGGGATTGAGTAAAAACATTGCTCAATAAGGGAAAAGTTACTTGTTTATGATTCTAGATACCCACGGTCTGGTCATAAGATAAGTGATAAAGCAGGGATTGCTTCTCAGGCAGTTCCTGCTCTTTTTAGACTTTTTTATGCTTTTTACATCAAATAATGAATTTCATAATGACGATAATGATTTTCAATGCTATAATATTAGAAGGTCTTTATTAATAATCAGTAGGAGGTTCGGTATGGACAGGAAGACAAAACAGGCCTTGATAGGAGCAGGCATTGTTCTGGCAATCATTATATTAGTAATTACAGCCTTCATCGTTAAGTTATTCACACCAAGTAAGGATGTTATGGAGCTGTCTGAATATTATAAAGTTGAGGATGAGGAAGTTCTAGTTATTTTACAAGATGAGATTTATGAGAAAAAAGGATTATTATCGAATGGGGTAATATATCTGGATTATGAAACTATTGTTGAAAAATTTAATGAACGATTTTATTGGGATACCAATGAAAACATAGTAACCTATACTACTCCAAATGAAATTATTCGGGCAGAAGTAGCCAGCAAAGAGTATTTTGTAAACAAAAGCAAAAAGGAAGTAAACTATGATATAGTGAAAACAGATGGGGACCAGGCTTATATAGCACTGGAATTTATAGCAATGTTTTCAGATATGAGATATGAATATTATGAAACACCAAATCGTGTCGTTGTTCAATATAAATGGGGAGATTATTTGTTTTCAACTGTTAAAAAGGCTACACAGTTAAGAGTGGAACCTAATATTAAAAGTGATATTTTGGCAGAGCTAAAACCAGATGAAGTATTAACCTATATTGACACAAGTGAAGTAGTAAAAAAGGGGTTTAGCAAGGTAATTACTACCCAAGGTATTATTGGATATGTTAAGACAAAATATATTTCAGAATCATTTTATAACACGGTAGAAAGTGATTTTAATGAGCCGGATTACACTAGCATAACAAAAGATGAAACAATAAATTTAGTATGGCATCAGGTTACTAATATGGATGCAAATAATGGTTTAATTAGTCTGATTGAGAAGACCAAGGGTGTAACTACCATATCACCAACCTGGTACAAAATTAATAGTACAGAAGGAACAATTTCTTCTTTGGCTAGCGAAACTTATGTGGAACGGGCACATTCTCTTGGCATTGAAGTCTGGGCGCTGGTAGATGATTTTGACCCTGACATTGATATGCTGGAAGTACTTTCTTATACTTCCAGAAGGGATAAATTAACCAATGAATTAATTGCATCTGCAATTAAATATAATCTGGATGGAATTAATATAGACTTTGAAAGAATCTCTTTAGAAAATGGGAAAAACTTTATACAGTTTATTAGAGAATTATCTGTAAAGTGTAGAAATAATGGAATTGTATTATCCATAGATAACTATGTTCCGAAAGAATATTCTGCTTATTATAATATTCCAGAGCAGGGACTGGTTGCCGATTATGTGATTATAATGGCATATGATGAGCATCACGGAGGCTCAGAGGTCAGCGGTTCTGTTGCATCAATAAGCTTTGTAAAAGAAGGAATTGAAGATACCTTGGCAATGGTTTCCAAAGATAAAGTGATTATGGGAATTCCTTTTTACACCAGACTGTGGAAAGAGACCACAGAAAATGGTAGTGTTAATATCACTTCTGATGCATATGCTATGTCATACGGTGAAGAGTTGTTAAAGAACAACGGAGTTGAGCCTGTATGGGATGATGCTGCAGGTCAATACTATGGAGAGTATGAAAAGGATAATGCAGTTTATAAAATATGGCTTGAGGAAGAGGAATCTATTGAAGCTAAAATGAAATTAATTCATCAGGCTGACGTTGCAGGTATTGCTGGCTGGAAACTTGGACTGGAGAAAGAAAGTATCTGGGACGTGATTATAAAATACGTAAATTAACAAACCAAAATCATACAAACGGAGCTCCTATCATAAACTATAGTAATTATGCTTAAGGTGATATGAATGTTTAAAAAAGGAATCCGTGGTAATGAATTATTTCATATACTGTTTTTTATTATGGTATGTCTGTCCATTGTATTTTTTAGAAACACCTCTGCAGATAAAGTAAAAGAAGCGGTGTCTCATAATGCAAAAGAAAATATAACAGTTATTATTGATGCTGGTCATGGTGGCAAGGACCCTGGAAAAGTTGGAATTAATAATGCACTGGAAAAAGATATAAATTTAGATATTGCTTTAAAGCTTAAAAAAATGCTGGAATTAAATGATATTAATGTTATTATGATTCGTGAAGATGACAGAGGCCTTTATTCAGACAGTGATTCCAATAAAAAGGCAGCAGATATGAGAAAACGGGTGGAAATTATTAATAATAGTGGTGCATTGATAGCTATAAGTATTCACCAGAATAGCTATACTTCCGAAAGTATTAAAGGTGCCCAGGTATTTTATTTTAGAAATTCCACAGAAAGCAAGACCTATGCAGAGATTATGCAGGAACAATTGAAAACAACCTTGCAAGATGGTAATAAACGTGTAGCGAAAGCAAATGATAATTATTATATGCTTAAAAAAACCCAGATTCCAATTGTTATTGTAGAATGTGGTTTTTTATCCAATAGCCAGGAGGCTGCTTTACTTATTGACGAAACATATCAAGAGAAACTTGCCTGGTCAATACATCTTGGAATGATGACCTACATAAACAAGAGTAAGCAAGAGTAAGGTAGAGCAAGCAAGAGTAAGTAAGAATATGCTAGAGCAAGCATGTGCAAGCAAGAGTAAGTAAGAATAAGCTAGAGCAGGTCAAAATAGATATGGAAAACATATGGTGTAAGTGATATAATGATTTTGTTGTACGAAAGGTTTAGACAGGAGTTACAATGAAAACTAAGATAATTAAGATAAATAAGGATAACATTTTACCAGATCAGTTAGAACAAGCTATTAAGCTATTACAGAATGGGGGCTTGGTTGCATTCCCCACGGAAACGGTTTATGGGCTGGGAGCAGACGGATTAAAAGAAGAAGCCTCTAAGAAAATATATGAGGCAAAAGGCAGACCTTCGGATAATCCCTTAATTCTTCATATTGCTCATCTAAGTGCATTAAGTGAATTAACAAAAGACTGCCCTGAGATTGGATATAAATTAGCGGAAGCATTCTGGCCGGGACCTTTAACAATGATTTTTAGAAAAAGTGAGAAAGTTCCCTATAGTTCTACAGGAGGCTTAGAAACCGTGGCAATACGAATGCCGTCACATCCCATTGCTTATGAACTAATTCGTCAGTCAAAAGTATATATTGCAGCACCTAGTGCAAATATATCAGGAAGGCCTAGTCCCACAAAAGCGGAACATGTTATTGAGGATATGGATGGGCGCATTGATATGATTATTGATGGGGGCAATGTTAATATTGGTATTGAATCAACTATTATTGATATTACAGGAGAAGTTCCTGTATTATTAAGACCAGGCTATATTACAGTATCAATGCTAGAAGCAGTAATAGGTAAAATAGCAGTTGATAAGGCTGTTTTAGCTACAACTCCAGACCCTTCTATTGTTCCTAAAGCACCAGGAATGAAGTATAAACATTATGCTCCAAAAGGTCAACTTACTATTTATGAGGGAAGCTCGGAGGCTGTAATCCAGGCAATCAATGAAAATGCCAGAGAGAAGCAGGAGTTAGGATTCAAGGTTGGGATTATAGCAACAGATGAGACTGTTAGCTCTTATGATGTTGGTACAGTAAAAAGAATTGGTTCGCGAAATGATGAAGACACTATTGCAAGTCGTTTATTTGATATTTTGAGAAGTTTTGACAAGGAAGGAACGGAATATATATATACGGAAAGCTTTGAAAGCAATCAACTTGGACAGGCTATTATGAACCGTCTGCTAAAAGCCGCAGGTTATCATAAAGTATCTGTTTAAAAAGAGAGGTTATTATGATTAAATATGAAAAAGTGATATTCGTGTGTACCGGTAATACTTGCAGAAGTCCTATGGCTGCGACTATATATAAAAGTCTTGAAACGAATAATGATATAAAAGTAATATCCAGAGGATTAGTGGTATTATTCCCTGAGCCATCAAATCCAAAAGCTGAAACAGTGCTTAAGAGTCATAACCTGGAACTGGAGGGACATATATCAAAACAATTAAAAGCATCAGACATAGATGAGAATACATTAATTTTAACAATGACAGAAAAACAAAAACTAAACATAATGGAAATGTTTGCGTATTCTGATAATGTATATACAATAAAAGAGTTTGTCGGAGAAAATGGTGATGTAACAGATCCTTATGGTGGTACACTTATTGATTATGAGGAATGTTATGTTGAGTTAGCAAGATTGGTTAAAAAAACAGTTTATAAACTTAACGAGGAGGAAAATATATGATAGCGCTAGGATGCGACCATGGTGGATTTGATTTAATGCAGGAAGTAAAAAAACATCTGGAAGATAGAAAAATAGAGTATAAGGATTTTGGAACATTCACAAAAGATTCCTGTGATTATCCTGATTATGGTAAGAAAGTTGCAGAAGCAGTTATAAGTAAGGAATGTGAATTAGGAATTTTAATTTGCGGTACTGGAATTGGTATCTCAATTGCAGCCAATAAGGTGAAGGGAATCCGTGCTGCACTTTGTACCGATTGTTTTACAGCCCAGGCTACCAGAGAACATAATAATGCTAATATTCTGGCTATGGGAGGAAGGGTAATAGGTCCTGGAGTAGCATTAAAAATAGTGGATACTTTCCTTGATACACCTTTTTCCAACGATGAAAGACATATTAGAAGAATTAATTTAATTGAAGATTAAGATTTAAAAAGGGCAGTAATGATTACATTTTGTATGGAGTGGCTGCCCTTTATAAATTATTAATATAATTTTGTAAAGTTATAAATTGATTGGAATAGATGATTTCCAAAAGTTTATTAAGGGTACGTAAAGCGGATGCCATAGTATCTGCAGTAATTAAATTCATCTCATAAGCATCTGCTAATTCAGCTAAATCTAAAATTTTTACAAATCCATCTTCATATAGGAGAACATCTATAAGTAAATCTTCAAATACAATAGTATTATTTTTGGTATCTTTCACAGTTCTTATAATATCACAATACCAATAAACCACAGTATCATTGGAGTTAAACATTTTACTTATTTTGTAGCCCTCGTTAATAAAATATGCGGATATGCCATAAGCAATATCTTTGCGGGGTTTTAACGTTTTCCACTTTGTTATTATTAATTCGTCGGACTGAAATACAATGACATCATCTTTTAAATGAATGGTCTCATTGGGAATATATCGTTTCCGAAATAATTGAACCATAGTTGCCTCATTTCTAATTTTTATTTCTGTGTTTTGGTATTTCTTGTAGTATACCACGTATCTTTTCTATTTGCATCAGGTATTTTGCTTTTAATGCAGTTTGTCATCTGTATATATTACTATAATTTGGGTTAAAATACTTAATATACAAGTATTCCTATTGGAGGTAATAATATGGATTCCATAAATTATTATAAGGGCCAAATGAAACAGTTATGGCATGGAAAGAGGCTAAGACTGACAATCTATATGTTAGGTGTATTGTGGATAGCGGTTATTATGCAGTTTGCGGTTAACTCTATTTATCAACCCAATAAAAGCATTTTGGAAGCTTTTATTGGAACCAATTCTGAAGTTTCTTCCTTTGAAATTGAAATGGCTGCGGAATATGGTAACAACTATTTAAGTGAAGCAGATAAAAAAGAGTTAGTTAGGTATCTTGCAAGTGAAATTGGATTACAGTTGGACCAGCCCATTACAATTAATAGAGACAATAATGATAGTGAAGTATTTGCCTTAAAAAAAGGGAAGAATGCAGAATCCTTGATAAAATTAGTCAGTGTGGAGCAAGAAACGGCTTCTGGGTTAACAGAAACAAAGCATTATGTTATTATACGATTAAAATTACTTCAAAATATTGATAGTTTAATGGCATATCGTTCCTTATTAGAAGACATATTTGGAGAATTAGAAGTGAAAAATGTTCAGACAAATATGGAGATTACAGGGAGTTATCAAGGGAAATTATCCTTAGAACAAATGAACACCATCGCAGATAGTATGATTGATAATTTGCAAGGATCCATTGCATATGCAAATCGGCAAGAGGGTTTATTTACGATTTATGCTTATACTGGGTTAATTGATGAATATATAAATTCTTTGAATACGAAGATAAATATTCACGTTGCAATTAACTATGATGAATCTAGTGATACAACCCATGTATATCTTGGCACCCCTGTAATCACAGGGAGCTACTAGAAATCAAATAATACTATGCTTTTATAAGTTATGGATATTGGGCTGAAACAGTAGAAATAAGATAGAAGGGGCTGTTGCAAAACGAAGCTAAGTTTTGGGTTTTGCAACAGCCCTGATTATGGTTTATTGGTTAACTGTAACTTGATTAAAACCAGCGCCTTCTGCCACGATAACGTCTACGACGGTTTAATATTTCGTTGAATAAAAGAACCTCAATGAGATCTCTTAACCAATTATTGCGGGAATGGCGATTCCTATCATAATAACGTCCATAGGAATATTGATTTGAGTTTATTTTTTCATCCTTATATTCCTTATTATCCTCTGATGTTGATGATATTTCAGTACCATTAACATCTTCCTCAAGATACTTTGCTTTATCATAGATTCTATCAACGATACGGCTAAGGTAAACACGGTCTGGATACTCATCAAACATACAGCTTCCATCGTACTCTAGTTTATCACATTCATCTTCTATGTTTGCGAGTATCTTTTTGGCAATTACCGGATACATTTGCTTCATGTAATCCCAATCTTTATCAGCGTCTTCTGTGTTATCATAACCATACAAAGGCATCATCGGAACGCCTACTGGAAGATTATATGGATTTACAAATGGGTCTTGCAGATACATGCTATTTTTGGCTGAAGATAAGAGATCATTTTCTTCTTTATTAGAGATAAATACCCCTTTTGGTTGTGTGGTATATTGAGAACGAGATGATATAGGGGTACCTAATTGCATAGGTAAGGTTGGAGGTGTTCCTGTAGTACCATTAGGAGATGGCATACTTGGCATAGTCATATCAGGCATAGCCATGCCAGGAGTTGTCATGCCAGGAGTCGTCATACCAGGAGTTGTCATGCCAGGAGTTGTTGTACCAGGCATAGCAGGAGTAGCCGGAGTAGTAGTTCTAGGCTGGGTCGGCATACCAGGCATAGCAGGAGTAGCCGGAGTGGTAGTTCTAGGCTGAGTCGGCATACCAGGCATAGCAGGGGTGGCAGGAGTGGTAGTTCTAGGCTGAGTCGGCATACTAGGCATAGCAGGGGTGGCAGGAGTGGTAGTTCTAGGCTGAGTCGGCATACTAGGCATACCAGGCATAGCAGGGGTAGCCGGAGTAGTAGTTCTAGGCTGAGCCGGCATACCAGGCATAGCAGGGGTAGCCGGAGTAGTAGTTCTAGGCTGAGCCGGCATACCAGGCATAGCAGGGGT
>JAQSYR010000226.1 GCA_029256035.1 Anaerocolumna sp.
TACCGTAGAGACTTTGCAGGCTGTAAAAGTATGTATGTTATCAAAGGAACATTTTCAGCAAATATTAATACAGCATCCTAACATTGGAATTAAAATAATCGAGGCACTAGGAGAGCGAATGACCCGCCTAGAGCACGCGGTGCAAAGTATGGGAATTCGAAGTATTGATGCAAGAATTTGCACTCTGTTGTTGGATTATGTTAACCAGTATGGACGTGAAGTACCAGAAGGAATCTTAGTTTCCCTTCCCTTAAGTAGAGAAGGCATGGCCAATTACTTAGGAATAGCAAGAGAAACCATTAGCCGAAAGCTTAGCCAATTAGAAAATGATGGTTTAATTCGCTCCATTAGTAATAAGTCCCTGCTCATTCTTGAGAAAGGGGTACTGGAAGAACTTGCCGGCTCCTCTGATGGAGAAAATACGAAATAGCAATAAAATACGAAATAGCAATAAAATATTTGATTTGAATCACAGATTTTCCACTTCACAGACGATATAATATTCTCATAAGCAACAAAGCAATTATAGTGAGAATATATTAGGAGGATCTGAGGATGAATTATAAAGATAAAAATCAAACCATAGGTGGAATGCTTTTGAAGCAAGACAAAAGGGTTATCAGTCTCTTGAAAATGATTTTAGAAAAATGAGCCCTGCTGTACTTTCTGTATACATTGAAGATACCCATCATGGATACTTAAGAAATGTACTTCCAGAAGCTATGGATGTATTAACTACCATTTTACGGGTGCATGGTTCTAATCATAGGGAATTATATACGGTATACCGTTTATTTGGCCAGCTAAAGACAGATCTTGAACAACATTTATTGAAAGAAGAAGCCTTATTATTTCCAGAGTTAAACAGCGAAAGGGAAGATATTACAGAGCTTAAGCTGTTAACCCATGAAATAATTAAAGAACATGAGGCAGCAGGAGAGCTCCTTAGAGAACTGCGACAGATTACAGGTGACTATAAGCTGCCAGCAGATGGATGTGAAACTTATGGCAGAGCATATGCTTTGTTAGAGGAAATCGAAGCAGACTTGCATCAGCATATTCACCTTGAAAATAATGTACTGTTAAAAGAATATGCTAATCATAACTCTTAAACGGAAGAGTAGAAACTCATAATGAAGTTGAATTATAAGAAGATTTTTAAGGAGTGGATTATGAGTAAAGTAATTGATATCAATAAATCAGTATATGAATTATGCAAAGAATTTCCTGAAATAGCTCCTATCCTTTCTGAAATGGGGTTTACCGATATTACAAAACCTGGGATGTTAAATACAGCAGGGCGCTTTATGACCCTGTCCAAGGGAGCAATGATGAAAAAGATTGATTTAGATAGTGTAAAACAGAAATTACAGGAGAACGGATTTGAAATACTAGAGCAAGCAAAATAACAAAAAAGAAGGAGGAATGTTATGAGCGAGTATATTAATAACAGAGAGCACAGACAGCAGGTGATTAAGCAGGTAATTGCACAACTTCATGAAGGAAAGACTGTGGATGAGGTAAAAGCACAATTTGAGGAAGCATTTGCAGGTGTATCTGCTTCCGAGATTTCAGAAGCAGAAGGTGCATTAATTGCAGAAGGAATGCCGGTTTCAGAAGTCCAGAGATTATGTGATGTTCATGCCTCGGTTTTTAAAGGTTCCATTGAGGAGATTCACATGCCAGAAGATCCATCCCAGATTCCAGGCCATCCAGCCAATACAATAAAGAGAGAAAACAGAGAGATAGAAAAGATCATAGACAAGAAAATAAGACCATTATTAACAGACTTGTCAGATAAGAATAACCGTGTGTCTTTAGCAGAAGGGTTAGATCAATTAGCAAAGGTACATGTTCATTACCAAAGAAAAGAAAATCTGTTATTTCCGTATCTTGAAAAGTATGGAATCACAGCACCGCCAAAAGTTATGTGGGGAGTGGATGATGAAATCCGTGATCAGATAAAAGAAGTAAAAGGACTTTTAGATTCTGGAGAAAATACCAAGGTTCTATTAGTAAAGTTAGAGGAAACCCTTAGCAAAGTGACAGAAATGATATTTAAAGAAGAAAATATTCTATTACCTATGCTTATTGAGCAGCTGACACAGGATGAATGGAAATCTATTGCAGACGAAAGTGGTGAAATTGGTTATCTTATTGAAAAAGTACCTGCATGGAATCCAGTGAAAGAACCAGCGAAAGTGGTAAAGGAAGAAAAACAGGAACCAGGTGTCATTACACTTCCTACCGGTATCCTAAAACTGGAAGAATTGGTAAGCATGTTGGATACTCTTCCACTAGATATGACATTTGTTGATAAAGATGATGTGGTAAAATATTTTTCCCAGGGGAAAGAGCGTGTATTCCCACGTACTAAGGCAATTATCGGACGAAAAGTATCCAATTGCCACCCACCAGCAAGTGTTCATATAGTGGAAAAAATAGTAGAAGATTTAAGAAGTGGTAAGAAAGATCAGGAAGATTTCTGGATTAATATGGGCGGCAAATATATATTAATCCGTTACTATGCAGTACGAAACGAAAAAGGTGAATATTTAGGAGTACTTGAGGTTACCCAGGATATTAAGCCAATCCAGGAAATTACCGGAGAAAAACGACTGGTGTCAGAATAATTAAGTCCTATAGGACATTGAAGAAATAGGAATGGGGTTGGGACATCCAACCCTATTTTCATTAAGATGTTCATACATAAGAAACAGGAGGTCTTTTATTGAAAAATATAATATTTATAACCATAGGAATACTATCTTTAACACTTGGTGCCATTGGCATCTTTTTGCCTGTGCTGCCAACTACACCCTTTGTGTTATTATCAGCTGGCTGTTTCTCAATTAGTAGTCCAAGATTATCAGAAAAGTTAACTAGAAGCAGGATTTTTGGCAGCTATATTCAAAACTATCGCTATAAAACCGGAGTACCCCACAAGGCGAAGATTCGCGCAATCTTGTTTTTATGGTTTGGTCTGATTCTATCCATGATTTTAATAAAAACACTTCTAATGACTGTAGTATTATTAATTAGATAGGAATTGCAAATATATTTGGCTTAGGAGGCTCTATTAATGAAAGGGATCATTCTGGCTGGGGGTTCTGGAACAAGACTTTATCCGGTAACCTTAGCCATATCAAAACAAATACTACCGGTTTATGATAAACCAATGATATATTATCCACTGTCGGTCCTTATGTTAGCTGGTATCAGAGAAGTTCTAATCATATCAACACCTAGGGATTTAGTTGTTTTTAGGGAATTGCTAGGGGATGGAAGCAGTCTTGGAATGGAGTTTTCCTATGCAGTACAAGAAGAACCAAGAGGGCTTGCGGAGGCATTTATCATTGGAGAGAAATTTATTGGCAGTGACGGAGTTGCTTTAATCCTTGGTGATAATATATTTTATGGACGTGGTTTTTCAGAAACTCTGAAACGTGCTTCCTCCCGTAAAGAGGGTGCAACCATATTTGGATATTATGTCAGAGATCCAAGAGCTTACGGTGTTGTTGAATTTGATGGGAATGGGACAGCTATTTCTATTGAAGAAAAGCCGGACAAGCCAAAATCTAACTATGCAGTTCCGGGACTTTACTTTTATGATAACAGAGTTATTGAAATTGCTAAAAATGTGAAACCATCGGCACGGGGAGAGTTAGAGATTACTTCCGTGAACAATGGGTATTTAGAGCAGGGAGCTTTAAAAGTAGAGACGTTGGGACGTGGAATGGCTTGGCTGGATACCGGCAACCACGATTCTCTCTTAGATGCTTCAAATTATGTTGCATCCATTCAAAAGCGTCAGGGTCTTTATATTTCCTGTATAGAAGAAATTGCTTACAAACAAGGATTTATTCCAAAAGATCAGCTGTTAAAACTTGCAGAACCAATGTTAAAAACAGATTATGGCAGATATTTAATGGACGTTGCAAATGGTTTATAAAAAGTGAATTAGGAGTAAATATGGGACAATTTAATTTTACAGAATGTGATATAGAAGGGTTATTTGAGATTAAACCAAAGTGTTTTGGTGACCATCGTGGATACTTTATGGAAACTTATAATTATGAAGATTTTAATAAAGCCGGTCTATCCATGAAATTTGTGCAGGATAACCAGTCATCCTCAAAAAAAGGTGTGCTTAGAGGATTACATTTTCAGGTTAACCATCCTCAGGGCAAGCTGGTTCGTGTATTAAAAGGACAGGTATTTGATGTGGCAGTAGATTTGCGGGCAGGTTCAAAAACCTATGGAAAATGGCATGGAGTCTTATTATCAGAGGAGAATAAAAAGCAGTTTTATGTTCCAAAAGGATTTGCCCATGGTTTTTTAGTATAAAAAACTAATGAGTTATCAGGTATATAATTCGATGCAAAGGTAGGAGATTCCAATGGGTAAAAGAATTTTAATTACAGGTGCAAATGGTCAGTTAGGACGTGCCCTTAATCAGGTCTTACAAGAGAAAAAAGATTTTGATTGTACCGTAATCAATGCAGGCAGAGGGGAAGCTACCTCTTACTGCCCACTTATATTAGATATTACCAATAGTGTTGCAGTTATGAATGTTGTTCAGGACTTAAAACCAGATATTATTATTAATTGTGCAGCCCACACTGGGGTAGATTTATGTGAAACTGAGCAGGAGAAGGCTCATCAGATTAATGCCATTGGTCCAAAGAATCTTGCAAAAGCAGCAAATTCCATAGACTGTAAACTGGTACATGTTTCAACAGACTATGTATTTTCCGGAGAAGGAACCATGCCTTATACAGAGGATTCCCAAACAGGTCCTAGAAGCGTATACGGCAAAACGAAACTAGAAGGAGAAGTGCTGGTTAAAGAAAATTGTATGAAATATTTTATTGTACGTACTGCATGGCTCTATGGAGAAGGTAAAAATTTTGTGAAAACTATGCTTACTTTAGCAGAAACGAAAACCGAAATTAGTGTAGTAAGTGATCAAAAGGGAACTCCAACCAGTGCTTTAGAGTTAGCACGGGCAATGGTATTTTTAATGGAAACTGAAAGCTATGGAATTTATCATGCAACTTGTGAGGGAGTTGCCTCCTGGTATGAATTTGCAAGAGAAATTTTTCGTCAGGTAGGAAAGAGTGTGGTGACAAAACCGATACAAACCGAAGATTATCCAACACCTGCAGTGAGACCGAAGAATTCTGTCCTTGAGAACAGTAAATTAAAAGCTTTAGGTTATCATATGAAACCCTGGAAAGACGCTTTACAGGAATATGTGAGTAATCTTGGTAAATAATAAGTGACGAAGGATAAGTAATAGGATTACTTTGAAATTGAGTTAGGAATTTGGAGGATAAAAGATGAAGACTTATTTGGTAACTGGTGGAGCTGGATTTATCGGATCAAATTATATACAATATATGTTTCAAAAATATGAGAATAACATAAGAATCATTAACGTAGACAGCTTAACCTATGCAGGCAATTTAGAAAATTTAAAAGAGGTAAGTGGAAGAGAAAATTATATTTTCCTAAAAGAAGACATTTGCAATAAGGATGCCATCCAGAATATTTTCCAGACTTATGACATTGATAGGGTGGTTCATTTTGCAGCAGAAAGCCATGTTGACAGAAGCATCCGAAATCCCCAGGTATTTGTAAGTACCAATGTATTAGGTACTGTTAATTTATTAGATGCTGCAAAACTTGCATGGGAAACAGAAGATGGATTCAAGGAAGATAAAAAGTATTTACAGGTCTCCACAGATGAAGTATATGGTTCCTTAGAAGATGAGAATGACTATTTTTATGAAACAACACCAATTGATCCTCACAGTCCTTACTCTGCAAGCAAAGCATCTGCAGATATGCTGGTAAAGGCATACATAGATACCTTTCATTTTCCAGCCAATATTACACGCTGCAGTAATAATTATGGACCTTATCAATTCCCGGAGAAACTAATTCCTTTAATGATTCATAATGCATTACAGGGCAAAAAACTTCCGATATACGGTGATGGTAAAAACGTAAGAGACTGGCTTTATGTCATGGATCATGCCAAAGCCATTGATATGGTAATGGAACAGGGACGGATCGGACAAGTTTATAATGTGGGCGGACACAATGAAAAACAAAATATTGAGATTGTTAACCTGATTATAGAAACTTTATATGATTTATTACCAGAGAAGGATCCAAGGAAGGCCCATGTAAACAAGGATTTAATTACTTATGTGGAAGATCGTAAGGGCCATGACAGACGTTATGCAATTGCACCGGATAAAATCAAATCAGAAATAGGATGGCAACC
>JAQSYR010000227.1 GCA_029256035.1 Anaerocolumna sp.
AATGGAGTGACATTAGAGGTGGATGTTTTATTTCGAAGTTTTTACTTGTACGAGAATGGCCAGTCCATTTATATTTCCGTTGAAAATAGAAACTGTCTTCCAATATAAATGTAATAAAGGAAATTGAGAGGATAAACCGGAATGAACAACGAAACAACATTAAAATTAAATGTGGATGATATCTTGTTACAGGCTCTGAGGGAAGATATCTCCAGTGAGGATATCACCACAAATGCAATAATGTATGAGAGCAAAATAGTCAATTAATAATTTTAAAAGGAAATAAGAAGATTAACTATGAGCCAACAACACGGTCAAAGCACTGTTAATTGAATTTTTATAAATTATTGGGATTAATTATACTAAAAACTGGTTTCTCTGTTGACATGTATCACTAGTTGTGCTAACTTTATTCTATAAGGCAAAGGAGTCTGGCTAAAAATAGTCAGACTCTTATTTTTTTAGGAGGTAAGAATATGAAAAAAAAGATTTTGGCATTGGTATTAGGTTTAACAATGGTATTTTCTTTAGTAGGTTGTGGAGCTGCTAAATCAGAAGAGGGCTCAAGTGAAACAACAGCTACAGAAACAGCAGCAACAGAAGCAACTGCAGCAGAAACAGCTGCAACAGAAGCAGAAACAGCAGCAGGGGCAATTGATATGTCAGGTGTAACATTTATGAATGATGGTACCTTGACAATTGGTGTGGAAATTGGATATCCACCTTTTGAAGATTTTGCAGAAGATGGAACAACTCCGGTTGGTTATGATATTGATTTTGCAAATGCTTTAGGAGAAAAACTCGGCGTAGAAGTTAACTTCATTAATACAGCATGGGATGGTATTTTCCAAGGGATAGATACAAACTATGATGTTGTTATCTCAGCGGTAACTATCACAGATGAAAGAAAAGAAACCATGAGTTTTTCTGATCCATACATTAATAATTATCAGGCAGTAGTGGTTAGCCCTGATTTTGAAGGGGAGATTACAAGTTTTAAAGATTTGGATGGACTTGCAATTGCCGTTCAGAAGGAAACTACATCTGATATTTTAATGTCAGATTATGTTGCTACAGGATCTATAAAACTTACTATTTCAGCAAATGAAAAAATTACAACATGTTTTACACAACTTGAGAATGGTGAAGTTGATGCAGTTGTTGTAGATTCTACAGTAGCAGATGGATATCTTGCATCAAACCCTGATAAATACGTAAAAGCATATCAGGATGAGAGTGAACCTGAACAGTTTGGCGTTGCTATGGGTAAAGACAATACAGCACTTCAGACAGCAATTAATGAAGCAATTGCACAACTTACAGAAGAAGGATTCTTTGAAGACAATATTGCATACTGGTTTGGATCAGCAGAATAATTTGTTTCATAGAATAAAAATATAATTAGCAGGTATAAGGGTTGAAAGAAAATTAAAGAAGGAATTGCCATAAATAAATAGATTCTTTCAACCTATTTATTTATGGCAGTATCGCAGGTAAACCCGCGATATGAAATGGGTGTAGGGATGAAGATAATAAAAAGAATAGTTGACATTAAAAAATGGAAACGTTCGTCAAAAACAATTGCCGTAGTAATAGTGGCATTTTTGACGGTCATAGCAATCCTTTCGATACTTAAGCCACCCCGAGAAGAGTTGATGAATCATGCTTCTGATCAGGTAAAACAAATGATAGAAGAGGAAAAAGACAGTTCAAGAAAGTATTTAACCATTACATATAATGATCTTGATGTCATTAATTATCTTTCTTTTACAACTTCAGGTGCTAAATCCATCAAAGAATCTTATGTAGGATTCGCAGGTCAGATCTATAATGCTGAGAAAGGTGGAGCAAAATTTGCAGGACAAATGGTAAATTACACCTACCGGATGCTTGGTAGTGGCGAGAATATTTTACATGGCGCTAAGTTAACTTTATTACTTACTACATTGTCTATGGGGTTTGGTTTTATATTAAGTGTAATTCTTGCTCTGGGTAAGATAGCAAAGAATAAAGTAATCAGCAAACTATGTAGTGCATATATCTTTTTCTTTCGAGGAACACCATTACTGATTCAGTTATTTGTTGTGTATTTCTCTATTCCTGGAATCTTTGGTTTTGCATGGAGAAGTATGTTTGACAAAAGTGACCCGGAAGCAGTTTATAAAGGAGCCTTTGTCGCTGCTTTAATTGCATTTTCCTTAAATGCAGCTGCATACTGTGCAGAAATAGTTCGTGCAGCAATACAGTCCATTGATAAGGGACAGCATGAAGCTGCTAAGGCCTTAGGAATGAGTTATGGACAGACTATGGGGAAAATTATTATCCCACAGTCCATTAGGAGAATGATTCCTCCGCTATGTAATGAATTCGTTATGATGATTAAAGACGTTTCGCTGGTTTTTGCTATCTCTTTAATGGATATCACCACAATATCTAAGACAATAATGACCAGTGAAGGTAATTATCTTGTGTTTATACCTGCACTTGTTATTTATCTGATCATAACTGCAATTTTTACATTTATCTTTGGTAAAATTGAGGAAAGACTCTCAATTTATGAGTAGGAGGCGGTTA
>JAQSYR010000228.1 GCA_029256035.1 Anaerocolumna sp.
CCCAAGTGTAATATCAATTGGTACTACATTTTTAGGATCGATGAGGGGATGACGTCCCTTTTTAATATGCAGGATTCCTTTATCATTAAATATAGGTTCGGTTCCTTTCATCTGTTTAGACAAAGAAGCTCTTGCAAATATAAAATCAAGTTTAGCTAACAGGGCGATATTTTCTGCCAGGGCTTCTACCTGAAGTCCAGCAAGATTACTTAATTCTGCAAGAATTTTTTCGATTTCTTCCTGTTCTTTTATACCTAATTCTTTTAAATCATTATTCAGTTTTACAACAGCCATGGGCTCTACAAATATGGTAGAACCTGAGGAAGACTGGTCATGTATCATACCTGGAAACTGGCTGCGATATTCCTGTTTTACTGGAATACAGTATCTACCGTTTCGCATTGTTATAATATTTTCCTGAAGCATAGTCCTTGAGTTAGAAGAACTTACAATGGAATTTAGCTGCTCATGAATTTTATCATTGGTAAGTTTCATGGACCTGCGGATACTTTTTAATGTTGGACTGGCATCATCTGCAATTTCTTCCTCACTTATAATACAGCGCTTTATTTCATTATTTAGGGGAGTTAAAGGAGAAAGAGTGGAAAACATAGGATCCAAAGAATCAGCTCCGTCTTCAGATACATCCCGTGTTCCATAGGCTTTAATTCGTAAGGTGGCATCAAGAACTGAACTAATATGCAATAATTCGCCTGCACCTAAAGTGGAACCAATTTCCAGTCTTTTTAGAGATGGTCTTATGTCATGGAGTCCGTAAAAACCCAGGCTTCCACTTCTTAGAATCCTGGATAAAGCATGGGTTGTTTCTTTCTGCCATATTTTAATTTCGTTAATATCATTGCTTGGAACTAAGGCAGCACATAAATCTTTGCCTAAGCGGGATCCTGCAAGTTCAACTAATTTATTTATGATTTTGTTATATTCCAAAGTTTTCAAAGCTTTGTCGTTCATTAGGGCCTCCCTATTATGTGAATTGATTTTGACACAATCAAGTAATATTTGGTATAATAATAATGCATTTCAAAAAGGATCTATCATCCCTATTTTACCTTATCTTTCACAAAATTAAAACTATTAATTCTAAATTGATAGGCCTTTCCGCCTTTTGTTTACAATTAATTCATATAATGTTCATAAGTAAGTGATAAAATAAGCTTACGGATTGTCCTAAAGGAGATTAGAAATGTCGGATGTTAATAAAAACAAGGAAGAGAATGGATTTTCTTTCATACAAGAACAGATTGTCCCTTATAAGAAAAGCAGATGGAAGAGAATGCTTTTTTCATTTTTATGGACGATTATATTAGCTGGTGTATTTGGCCTTGTAGCTATTATTGTATTTACCGTTATGGCGCCTCCTATAAATTCGTGGCTTGGTAAAGCACAAGATAAGAAAACAGTAGAATTTCCATCAGAGGAACCAGAAGATTCCAACTTAGGAAATTCCAATCCGGATTCTACGGAACCAGATAATAATTCTACACCAAATGGAGTAGGAATTGGCACCCAGGAAGAAGAGGAAACATCAGAGCAGACGGAAACTGTTATTATAGAGAATACCATTAAGGCTGATATTGAGGACCTTAATTCCATGTATGGTGAGCTAAGGGCAATTGCCAGCGAAGTTAATAAATCAATGGTAACCATAACCAGTATTGTTAATGGGGTCGACTGGTTTAATAATGAATATGAAGCAGAAAAGGTATCTACAGGATTTATAGTTGGGAACAATGGACAGGATTTATTGATTCTTGTAAATTCTGATCGAATGGAAGATGCAAAAGACATCCAGATTACATTTTACAATTCCATAAAAGCCAAAGGCAGACTACAGTCTGTGGATTATGATTTAAAACTTGCGGCTATTGCTGTTAGTTTAGAAGAAATCCCGGATATTGATCGAACAGAAATCAGGCCAGCTACTCTTGGGGAATCCTACTCTTTAATTATAGGAACTCCTGTGATTGCCATGGGCAGTCCTAATGGATATGCAGGTTCTATGGAGTTTGGCACAATTACAAGTAAAGGTGCCCAGGCTTATATAACAGATAATAGAATAGATCTCTTTACTACTAACATTACAGATTATGACAACGGTTACGGAATTATAATTAATCTGCGTGGAGAAATTATTGGTATTATTACCCAAACTCTTATGGAAGAATCCTATGAAGAAGTAAATACTGCCATTGGAATATCCAGAATTAAGAACATAATTGCAACCTTGGTAAATAATAAAGAACAAGTTTACTTTGGAATTAAAGGGTTGGACATGACAGAAGAATCTCTAAAGTCAGCAGAAGTTGATAATGGTGTTTCCGTAAGGGAAGTGGAAGCAGACTCGCCGGCATTAAAGGCAGGAATTCAAAGCGGTGACATTATAATGACTGTAAATGAAACTCCTATTAACTCCATGAATTCCTTTTATGCAATTATCTCCGGCTATCAACCAAAAACTGAGATTGAAGTGGTGATACGCCGTAATGCCCAGAATGAGAATAAGGATATTAATGTTACAGTAATATTGGAGAAGAAAAAATAATAGGTATTACTTCATGGTGAAATGATGGTACTATTTATTCTTTGAATGTTTATTGAAAACATAGGTTACCTAAGGTATAATGGGTTAGAAAATAGATTTTATATGGGCTTAGAAAGGCTAGGTATTAAAATGAGATATATTGGTGAGTTACGTGAAGGAGAAATGATTTCAGAAACTTTTCTCTGTAAAACAAAACAATCACTAAAAACGAAAGCAGGAAAGACATATTACTCTTTAATGCTTCAGGATAAAACAGGCAGTTTAGATTCCAAAGTATGGGATACAGCAGGAATTGATCACTTTGAATCAATGGATTACATCCATGTGGATGGACAGGTTGTTAGTTTTCAAGGAGCACTCCAACTTAATATTAAACGTGTCAGAAGGAGTCAGGAAGGAGAATATGATCCAGCTGATTTCATGCCGATAACATCCAAAAACATAGAGGAAATGTACAAAGAGTTAATTGGATTTATTCAAAAA
>JAQSYR010000229.1 GCA_029256035.1 Anaerocolumna sp.
GAGGTTATAAATGTAGAATATTTTTCTAAAGACAATACACCACTTCCTGTAGAAAAAACAAAACACATTATCAGAAAGTGCACAGATGATGATTTTGATCTACCAAAAGAGAATGTTAAAGAAGAGCTAAAGGGAAGTGTATCAGTTCAGGAAAAGAAAGATGGAAGCTTGGTAGTATCCATAGAAGATTATCATGTAAGAATATTTGGTGGAATGGATTATGAGGCAACTTATACACTAGATAAAGAAAATACACAAAAACTAAAATTATATCTGCAGCAACAGAAACATAAGGGAAGTATGAAAGAAATGATTATCAGTGAGTTTGGTTTATGTTTGGATAAGAAGGGATTTTCGGAAACCTGTAAAAAGAATGCAATACAATTTGAGGTACATACTTGGATAAGCTAACTTTCAGAGGTAACCAAAATGGCACTGGTCAATTTTATATACTGCTAATATATTAGCTAAAACTTGACTTTTTGAGAAAAAAGACTAAAATATTATCTATGAATAACTTTAACTTTTTGAAATCACCTAATGATTTGAATATGGAAATAGCAATAAGAGTAAGAGACAGGAGAAAGGAGAAAAAGATAACGCAGGTACTGCTTGCTGATTCTTCCGATGTGAGTTTGGGCTCCATTAAGAGGTTCGAGCGTACCGGAGAGATATCATTATCCTCACTTATTAAGATTGCATTTGCACTGAGATGTGAAAATGATTTTGATGAATTGTTTTCCAAGAAAGGATATTCATCCATTCAGGAGGTAATCGATGAACAAAAACAAATCGATGAACAAAAATAAATCGCTAAGTGTAATGTTAGGAGACAGAAGGGTTGGAACCCTTGCGACAGCTGCTAATCATCTGGTTGCGTTTGAATACGAGGATGAATGGATACGTAATGGATTTTCCATTAGTCCATTTTCCTTGCCATTGCAAAAAGGGGTGTTCATGCCGAAGAGCTATGATCCTTTTGATGGATTGTTTGGGGTGTTTTCGGACAGCCTGCCTGACGGATGGGGACGACTATTGGTTGACAGACTCCTTCTGAAAGAAAAAATAAATCCAGCAGAGGTTGATGCAATTAATAGACTAGCTATTGTTGGAGCATCGTGTATGGGAGCATTGACCTATCTACCGGAAAGTAATTTGTCTCTTACACGGTCAGAACTTACTCTGGATGAGATTGCAGCGGAATGTCAGAAGGTTTTTGAAAGTAATGACAGCGATAATCTGGATGAGCTTTTTCAAATGGGCGGATCTTCGGGTGGAGCAAGGCCAAAGGTTTATTATAAAATAGATGGACAGGAATGGATTGTTAAATTCCCCTCATCCCAGGATAGGGAGGACATTGGCGTGCAAGAATATAAGTATTCCTTATGTGCACGCAAATGCGGGATTCCTATGGCAGAAACAAAGCTTTTAGAATCAAAAGAATGTAAGGGCTTTTTTGCAACAAAGAGATTTGATAGGGACGGTGACAAGAGAATTCATATGTTATCTGTCAGTGCATTGCTTGAGACTTCTCATCGAATTCCAAATCTGGATTATAATATTTTGATGCAGTTGACTTTACGGCTTACCAATGATTACAAACAGGTCTGGCAAATGTTCCGTCTTATGTGCTTTAATGTTTTTTCTCATAACAGAGATGATCATTCAAAGAATTTTTCTTTCCTATACGATGAGGATAAAAATCGGTGGATTTTATCACCAGCATATGATCTGACTTTCAGCAATTCTATTGGTGGTGAGCATGCAACTACGGTTGATGGAAATGGCAAGAACCCTGGAATAAAAGAATTACTTGGGGTTGCAAAGAACATCAAATTAGACCAGAACAAGGCAAGGAGTATTGCTTCGGAGATTCATGATATTGTTTCGGAATACTTATAAAGTTCTTTAATTCTCTTGAACAAAAGAATACAATAACAAGCGCCAGCTTACTACTAAAGTAAGCGCAAAAGTCGGTAAAATTGAAGTGAGAATGAAAGTAGAAGTAAAATAATACTCGAAAATAATATTTCAGTATGTTATAATGGAACATAATACTGTGAAAAATACTGATAAAATAGCATTATTAATTAGCTGTTTTATGGAGGAAACTAATGTTAGACAATAAAAAAATAAGAGTTATGACTAAACTTGCCATATGTGAAGAAAAATCAAGAGAAGACATTAAGATGAGTATGTATTATAAAACAGATTACGTCAGATTACAGTTGATGAAGACGATTATCAGCATAACCATTGGTTACATGTTATTGCTGTTTATCATTGTCTTTTTTCAGGCTGAGTATTTACTTGGAACAAACCTTGATTTTGATTATATGCGCTTAGGTCAATATGTTATTGGCATCTATATAATAGTACTTACTTTATATGTAGCTGCATCATTTTTTGTTTATTCCTACAAATATGATAGATCCAGAAAAAAACTTTCTAAATATTACAAACTTCTTCAAGAATTAAACCACATTTATCGCGAAGAGCAGATAGATGATTAGGGAGGATAGATAACATGATGATGACTTTACTAGAATTGCGAACAAAACTTAGAAGTTTATACCAAAAATATGAATTATACATGAATCCTGTTTTAAAATTTATAGTTTCTTTTATAGTATTCCAACTGATTAATTCTGCTATCGGATATGATGAACGATTGACGAAACTACCCATTGTTCTATTACTTGCATTACTTAGTGCATTTACTCCTTCTGCGGTTTTTCTGTTGATTGCTGCGACAATCTCCTTTGGTCACGTATTTTATATCTCTAAAATGTTATCCATAATTATTGTGGTAATCATGTTAATCATGTATTTATTGTTTTTAAGATTTACACCAAAACTTGGATATGTAATTGTTATGATTCCTATTCTTTATTTATTTAAAGTGCCATATGTTGTTCCAATACTACTTGGTTTGTTTTCAAGTCCGGTAGCTATATTACCGGCAAGCTGTGGAATTATTATTTATTACTTATTCCAAATTATTAAAGTAGCAACTACGTTGCAAACCGATGTAAGTATTGAAGACACTTTGCAGTTATATACGTATGTAGCCAATAACCTTATCTCTAACAAGCAAATGCTCTTAACAATAGGAGTGTTCGCACTGGTTATATTTGTAACTTATTATGTAAAGAGATTAAAGTATGATTATGCGCGGGAAATGGCTGTGGCTGCTGGTGCACTTACTTGTATTCTTGGATTTTTGATTAGCAACTTAAGCCTTAATATATCCAATCAGATTGGGCCAATGATACTTGGAACTCTGGTTTCTGCAATGCTTGCTGTTGTAATTCAATTTTTCCATATAGTACTAGACTATAGTGGAGCTGAATTTGTACAGTTTGAGGATGAAGATTATTATTATTATGTAAAAGCAGTACCAAAAATTAATATTACAACACCAGAAATAAATGTTAAGAGAATTAACCCACAGAAAACATCCGGCATACGTGAAAATCTGGCTGGGAATAGATATAAAGAAGTTTTGAACGACGATGAAGATGAAAATGATGAAGATTACGAGGAGTACGATAATTATAATAGAAAAAACAGGGATAAGGATAATTAATATAGTGTAAAGCGGGTGGTATAATGGAAAATATCATTAGATTTTTTAAGGATTATGTGGCATGGTTATCTTTACCTACAATTAGAGTAACAGATATTATTGAGATTTTAATCATAGCATTTGTGATTTATCATGTCATCATATGGGTGAAACAGACAAGAGCCTGGATCTTATTAAAAGGCCTGATTGTATTACTCCTGCTTTATTTGGTTGCGTCCATTATGAATTTGAATGTGATACTATATATATTCTTTAAAACTATTAATGTGGGTATTATAGCGTTAATTATAGTATTTCAACCTGAGTTTCGAAAAGCATTGGAACAACTTGGACAAAAAAATCTAGTAGGACCACTTTTTAATTTTAATGATTCAAAAGAAAAAAGCGAGCGTTTCTCAGATGAAACGGTGGATGCACTTGTAAGAGCAACTTTTCTTTTAGCCAAGACAAAAACAGGTGCATTAATTGTCATCGAAAGGGAAGTACCACTGGTTGATTATGAAAAAACTGGTATTGCTATCGATTCCCTTGTAAGCAGCCAATTATTAATTAATATCTTTGAACATAATACACCTTTGCATGACGGAGCAGTAATTGTGCGAGGTAATCGAATTGCAGCTGCTACTTGTTATCTTCCACTATCCGATAATATGATGCTAAGTAAAGATTTGGGAACAAGACATCGTGCCGGAGTGGGAATTAGTGAGGCTAGTGACAGCTTAACCATAATAGTTTCAGAAGAAACAGGTAAAGTATCCATTGCCAGCGGGGGAACTTTGATTCGAAATGTAGATGGTGATTATCTGAGAAGTCAGGTTATGATTGCTCAGAACAAGTCAGCAGAAGTGAAGAAGATAAAAATTTGG
>JAQSYR010000014.1 GCA_029256035.1 Anaerocolumna sp.
CATATGAAACAGACAGTTATGTTGACCGGGGATAATAGAAACGTAGCTGAGAAAGTTGCTGAAAGTCTTGGTATAGGAAAAGTTTATTCTGAATTACTTCCTGCAGATAAAGTAGATAGAATCGAGGAGTTATTAAAACAAAAGTCAGAGAAAGGAAAGCTGGTTTTTGTTGGTGACGGATTAAATGATGCACCTGTACTGGCTCGCGCGGACATCGGTATTGCCATGGGTGGCTTAGGTTCAGATGCTGCAATAGAAGCAGCAGATATTGTAATTATGACAGATGAACCTTCTAAAGTTGCAACTGCTATAAAGATTTCTCAAAAGACGTTAAGTATTGCTAATCAGAATGCAATATTTGCCATTGGTATTAAAATAGGAGTTTTACTTTTAAGTGCTGCAGGTTATGCATCCATGTGGGCAGCTGTATTTGCAGATGTTGGAGTAGCAGTGATTGCTATCTTAAATGCTTTCCGTGCACTAAATGTTAAAAAATTGTAAGGACTTAGAATTTGTAGAAGCAGTATAGCTTCCCAATCAATGGGGCTTGAGGTTGTGTAACATTAACAATATCCTATCACCTGTCATAGGTTATTAGTGTTAACAGATGCATTGATTGGGAAGTTACCCTGTGCTATCAATTCAATTTACAAATTAGTTCAAATTAGAATTCTTTTCCTTGTTTTTCTGCTAATCTCATAAATACTTTAATTAATTCATTTACTGCAAGAGGTATTAAGGCAAATCCAATTACAATTCCCCAATCCTGCATACTTAAGTTATGAACATAGAAAGCACTTGCTAAGAATGGTATTGAGATTACTAATAATTGTAATAATACACCAACAATGATTGCTCCTACCAGATACATATTTGAAAATAGACCTACTTGGAAGATAGATTTGGTAGTGTTTCTCATTGATAAGGAATAAAATAACTGTGATGCTGCCAGAACTACAAAGGACATGGTTCTTGCATATGCTAATGCAACATTATAGGCTTCTATATTAGAAGGATGGACACTTGCCGATGGAGTAAATCCATGTTCCCACATTCCGTAATAGAATGCAACTAAGGTCAGTATACCGATTAATGCTCCTCCAATAATTGCTCTTACTCCGCCGCCTCGTGCAAAGAAACTTTCCTTTGGATCCCTTGGACGCTTTTTCATAACGTCCTTATCACCAGGATCTACTCCTAAAGCGATAGCTGGTAAAGAGTCAGTTATAAGGTTAATCCATAATATTTGAACTGGCATTAGAGGTACTGTCCATGAAAATAATATTGAGATAAATATTGTTATTACTTCACCTAAGTTACAGGAAAGAAGGAATATAACAGCTTTTTTAATATTATTATAAATATTTCTGCCTTCTTCTATTGCATTAACAATAGTTGTAAAATTATCATCAGTTAATATCATGTCACTTGCGCCTTTGGCAACATCGGTTCCTGTGATACCCATAGCTACACCAATATCAGCATATTTAAGTGAGGGAGCATCATTTACACCATCACCAGTCATGGAAACAATATTACCATGGGATTTAAAAGCCCTAACAATTTTAACTTTATGTTCAGGAGAAACTCTTGCAAATACTTTATAGTTTTTAATTCTTTCACTAAAATCTTTATCGGAAAGTTCATCTATTTCTGCTCCAGTTAAGCTCTGGTCGATAGATTCTGCAATACCAAGTTCCTTTGCTATTGCAACTGCAGTATTCTTGTGATCACCAGTTATCATAATCGGAGTAATGCCAGCAAGTTTTGCTTCTTTAATGGAGTCTTTTACTTCAAGTCTAGGTGGGTCTATCATACCAACAAGACCAATAATGGTTAACCCCTTTTCCATTTCACCCGCATCAATGATGGAATCTGTATCCTTATAAGCGGCTCCTAATACTCTAAGAGCAGAATCAGACATTTCTTCTGTTACTTTTAATAATTGAACTTTAATATCCTCAGTCAAAGGAATAGGATTACCATTCATAAGAATAGTACTTGATATTTTTAGCAGGTTGTCAATAGCACCTTTTGTATGAACACGGTAACCTGTACCCTGGATATTTAAAGTAGACATAAGTTTTCTGTCTGAATCAAAGGGATTTTCAGATACACGTTTATGATTTTCATTTAAAGTAGTTTTCTTGAGATTGCACTTATCACCTAAGACAATCAACGCTACTTCTGTAGGATCACCGGTACCCTGTCCATTTTCATAAGTTGCATCAGAACATAACACTAGGGATTTCACTAATTCTGCTGCATCACCGTTTGCTTCAAAACTTGTTTCGGAAGCTGGTAAATCTTTCAGATTTTGAAATGTATAGTATTTTACCACGGTCATTTTATTTTGTGTAAGAGTACCTGTTTTATCTGAACAGATAATATTTACAGAACCTAAGGTTTCAACAGCAGGCAGTTTTTTTACAATTGCATTAATTTTAGACATTCTTTGAACACCAAGGGCTAAAACGATAGCTACGATAGCTGCTAGTCCTTCAGGAATAGCTGCAACAGCTAAACTGATTGCTGTTAAGAACATTTCAAATAAATCTCTTTTCTGGAAAATAGCAATAACAAAAATTACAACACAGATGCCGATAGCTAAATAACCAAGTATTTTACCAAGTTCATCCAGTCTCTTTTGAAGAGGAGTCATTTCATTATTATCTTCATCCAGTATTTTTGCAATCTTACCAATTTCAGTTTCCATGGCAGTTGCAACAACAACACCTTCACCGCGACCATAAGTAGCAAGAGTGGACATAAAAGCCATATTTGTCTTGTCTCCAATGGGTGTTTTCGGGTCTTGGTATAAATCGTTAGCATCTTTACTAGAAGGAACAGATTCACCTGTTAAAGCGGATTCCTCAATTTGTAGGTTAGCACTTTCAATGAGACGTAAATCAGCAGGAACATACCTTCCGGCATCTAATATAATAATGTCACCTGGTACAACTTCTTCTGAACTTACTTCCTTCACTTCCCCGTCACGTCTAACCAGGGATTTTGGGGTAGTCATTTTTTGCAGTGCTTCCACAGCTTTCTCTGCTTTAAATTCTTGCACAACCCCAATTACTGCATTTAATATAACAACAAATAAGATAATAATGGAATCTACATATTCACCAATAAAAAATGTTATTACAGCAGCAGCTAAAAGTACATAAATAAGCATATCCTTTAACTGAGCCAGAAATAATGAAATAAAACTTTTTTTGGGTTTTCCTTTTAGTTTATTTCTTCCATACTTTTCAAGCCTTTCGTTGGCTTCTTGGGTAGAAAGTCCGCTAAAAGGATTAACATTTAACTCTTTTAATACGTCTTCATGGTTTTTTGAAAACCACATATCAACACCTCTTTCATTATTTTAAATATTTTGTGTAGTAATAAGCGTTTATTTCTAATATTCTTTCAATAATTAACTACTTTATACTACTGTCTTTTTATTGTACTATAAACAGAAAGGGAGAATCATTAAAATTAGATTAGAAAAACAATAGCAGGAACCAAAGAGAAATACTTAGGTCCTGCTATTTATAATTATATTTACAAATAATTTGAATACTCTTATTAAGTTAAACTTTTACAATATTCATCTATGGAATTTGCTACAATCTTAGCATAATTTACAGCTTCTACAACAGTTCTTGCCCCTGTTACAACATCGCCGGAAGCAAAAACGCCCTGTCTAGTAGTGTGGCCACTATCATCAGCTACTAATAACCCAGCATTGTCAGTATTGATTCCTTTTGTATTTGAAACAATATTGTTTCTAGGTGACTGACTGATTGCAATAACAACAGAATCGCACTCATAAAGAGATTCACTGCCTTTAATGGATTTTACACTAACCTTGTTATTTTCATCTATAATTTTTTCAGTTTGTATAAATTTCAAACCTTCATCAACAATTTCCACAGGTGATTTAAATAAATTAAACTGTACACCATCATCAATTGCTTCCTGAATTTCTGTTTTGGTAGCGGTCATTTCTTCAAAACCTTTGCGGTAAAAAACTATGACCTCACTGGCACCGTTTCTTAAAGCGGTTCTAGCAGCATCCATGGCTACATTACCAGCGCCAATTACAGCTACTTTCTTTCCTATATAATATGCACTTGGGGATTTTAAATAATCAATGGCAAAAATAGCATTACCTAAACTCTCACCTTTAATATTTAGTGTTTTAGGATTCCATACACCTGTTCCAAGAAAGATTGACTTATAACCATCATCAAATAACTTATCAATTGTTAAAACAGGACCAATGAGTGTGTTGGGTCTAATGCGTACCCCCAGTTGAATTAATTTTTCTTCCATTTTATCTAAGATGGATTTTGGTAATCGGAATTCAGGAATACCATATCTAAGTACACCGCCTATTTTTTCCTTACTCTCAAAAATAGTAATTTTATATCCTCTTTCAGCTAAAAGAAAAGCGATTGTTAGACCAGCCGGACCGGAACCAACAATTGCAACCCTGTCTTTTAGAGTAGCGTGAGGCTTTAACGTTACATTTTCAAGATAATCTAAGGATAGTTGTTTTTCAATCTGGTAAAATTCAATTGGATTTCCTTTTATTCCACGAATACAATTTCCAGCACATTGCTTTTCGTGTGCACAAACAATAGAACATATTGCAGACAAAGGATTGTTTTCAAATAATATTTCTCCGGCCTTTTCCATCTGACCATCTTTATAATATTGGATTATTTCTGGAATCGGTGTATTTATGGGGCAGCCCTTTTGACATTTTGGGTTTTTGCACAACAGGCAGCGGTTAGCTTCTTCTTGTAAATGATTCAATTGTTAGCCTCCTTTTTTATTCTAATTACTACAGCTTTTATAATGGCACCAATTATAACACTTGTTGAAATATAAAGTCAATTTTTTATTTTATAGCTCAGACAGTGCTATAAAATTGCTATTTCTTTGATTTTAAAGCTAAGTCAGTGCTAGTGTGTCAGAGTAAAATTAAAGTTTAATAAAAGAAAAATTATTGGGAATGTTAATATTGGATTAAGTCCAGAGTACCCAAGAAATTAGTAGAAAAATATAGTCTCCTGTAATTACACGTCATTCTTCTTATTATGAAAAACAACCAAAAAATAGGAAATAATATATTAGAATGTTTTATGAATATTTTAAGAAAAAATATTTATTTATCAATATCAACTAATTTATTTGGATATTTATACACATTTTATATAGAAGTTGTTGAATATTAACTTTCCATGGTATATAATGGAGTGGTAACTGGTAATACCAATATTTAAGTAAATATATATTGGAGGTGAAAAAATGGCCAAAGAAACAGTGCAAGCTGTTCGACAGGCAGAGCTAAATGCCGCACAGGCGGAAAAAGATGCTTCCTTAAAACGGGACGAGATATTATTAAAAGCCCAGGAGGAGGCTAAGGCTATAATTATTTCCATGACAAAAGAAGCATTAAAAGTCGGAGAAGAAAATCTGAAAAATGTAGAAAGTCAAGGCGAAGAATTATTGAAAGCTGCCGAGCTTAAAGCGGAGAAAGAAATACTTCTGCTGAAAGAAATGGTAAAAAGCAAAGAGCAAACAGCTATTAACCTTATACTTTCAGAAGTCGTTTAATATGCAAAATAAAAAGGAGGTGTTTGCGCTATGGCAGTGCTGCAAATGCAGCGTATCAGTGTAACGGGATTAAAGAAGGATCGTAAGCCGGTTTTAGAATTGATTCAAAGGCGTGGGGTAATTGAGATTACCGACAGCTTAGAGGAAGATGTAGTTTTTCATAAAAATGATGTTTCGACTGGGAAGTCAGTATTAGAAAAAAATACTGCAGCAGCGAAAGATGCACTACAAATTCTGGAATCTTATTCGGAAGAGAAACAAGGGCTTCTAAGTATGTTAAATGGTAGAACAGAGTTATCTACCGAGGATTACAACGCATTTTCACCTAAGCATGATGAAATAATACGTATTGCTAAACGTATTGTGAGTCTTGAAAAAGAAGTTGCTGAAAATAATGCCGAGATTCTAAAATTAGAAGCGCAGATTGAAATGCTTTCACCTTGGATTCCTTTGGATATTCCTATGAATTTCAAAGGGACCAAATATACGGCCAGCTTTATTGGTGTTTTACCCCAGGCACAGACTCTTGAAAGCATTTATGAAAAATTAGCTGAGCAGACCCCTCTCAACGTTGATATTATCAGCACATCAGATGAACAGACATGCGTGTTTATATTGTGTGCAAGAGAAAATGGAGATTCCGTGTCTGAAATACTTAGAAGTATGGGATTTTCACATCCGAATACAATATATGAGAAGGCTCCACAGGAACAGCTAGAGATTTTAGAAAACCTTATTGAACAGTCAAAAGAGAGAATTCGTAAGGCAAAAGAAGAAATAATTTCATATCAAAAAGATGGGGATGATATTCGATTCTTATTTGATTATGACACCATGAGAGCTGAAAAGTATGAAGTGATCAGCCGGATATTACAATCAAAAAAAGTTTTTATGCTAACAGGTTTTATACCTAATAAAGAAGCAGAATCATTATCTGAAGAGCTTAATCAGCAATTTGATATTTCCGTTGAATTAGAGAATCCATCAGAAGAAGATGATGTACCGGTTCTACTTCATAATAATGGATTTTCAAGTCCACTAGAAGGTATTATTGAATCCTATAGTCTACCAGGCAAGACAGATATAGATCCAACTACGGCAATGTCATTTTTCTATTATTTCCTGTTTGGATTAATGTTATCAGATGCAGGTTATGGAGCTATTATTGCTGGTGCTTGCGCGTTTGGCTTAATAAAATTCAAAGGCAAACTGGAATATTCCATGAAACAATCTTTAAAGATGTATTTATTTGGAGGAATTTCTACAATATTCTGGGGCGTTATGTTCGGAAGCTATTTTGGTAATATTGTTGATGCGGTATCTGGAACCTTTTTTGGTAATACATTAACAATTCCTCCACTATGGTTTTTCCCGGTTAACCAACCAATGAGAATGCTTGCATTTTCTATGTTAATTGGTATTATTCATTTAATTACCGGACTATTTTTGAAGTTTTATATGAGCATAAAGCAAAAAGAATATGCAGTAGCAATTTACGATGTTCTTTTCTGGATTATAATAGTTTTAAGTTCAGTCGTTGTTGCGGTTTCTACAAGTATGGTAAAAGATTTACTTGGATTAACATTTGAAATTCCAGCTATTATAAGTACCATAGCAGGTTATTTAGCAGTTGCTTCAGCCATTGGAATTATATTAACCAACGGTCGTGATTCTAAAAACCCGGTTTTACGTGTATTTAAAGGTTTATATGCACTCTATGGAATCACTAGTTACTTAAGTGATATCTTATCCTACTCCCGTTTACTTGCCCTTGGACTGGCAACCGGTATTATTGCTACGGTTATTAATCAGATGGCATCAATGGTAGGGGGATTTGGAATCATCGGTATACTTCTGTTTATTGTGATAGAAATCTTTGGACATGGTTTAAATTTAGCAATAAATGCATTAGGAACTTATGTGCATACAAATCGTCTGCAATATGTTGAATTCTTCGGAAAGTTCTTTGAAGGTGGCGGACGAGTGTTCAAACCTTTTATGGGTCATACAAAATATTACAAATTTAAGGAGAAGACAAACAATGGATAATTTAGGAATTGTATTAGCTGCGTTAGGTGCAGCATTTGCTGCTTTGATGGCAGGCATGGGATCTTCAAACGGTGTAGGTACAGCAGGTATGGCTGCTGCAGGTGTTACTACAGAAGATCCAAGTAAATTTGCAAAAGTATTAATTCTTCAAGCTTTACCAGGTACACAGGGTATCTATGGATTATTAATTGCATTTATCACTTTATCACAAATTGGTATTTTAGGTGGAGATTCTAACATTTCCGTAGCTAAAGGCTGTTTATATTTAGCTGCATGTCTTCCAATGGGATTAGTTGGTTATTTTTCAGGAAAACATCAGGGACGTGCTTCTGTAGCATCCATTGGTATTGTTGCAAAAAGACCAGAACAATTCGGTAAAGCAATGGTATTCCCAGCGATGGTTGAAACATATGCAATTTTAGCATTACTTGTTTCAATACTTATGATAACTTCAATTGGTGGTTTAAACATTTAACAGTTAGGAGAGTTTGGCTATGACTGGATTAGAAAAGATTATTAAACATATCGAGGATGATGCTGCCGCCATTTCTAAGTCAATACTTTCTGAAGCCGAAAGTAAGGCACAGGAGATTGTTTCTGCTGCTAAAGCAGAAGGGGAAAAAAAGCGCGCAGAAATCACAGAACGGTCTAAACTAGAGGTGGAAGCCAGTTTAAGCCGCGCAGAATCAGCTGCCCTCTTAAGAGAAAAGAAAATAATATTAAATACAAAGCAAGAAATTATTGAAGATGTAATCACAAAAGCCAAAGAGTCATTAGAGAAACTTCCTGAAAAAGAATACTTTGATGTAATTATCAATATGGTTAAGAAGAATGCTTTAAATAAAGCAGGTTACATTGTATTTTCGAAAAAAGATAAAGGTAGATTGGCCGAAAATTTTCAGGATGTAATTAATGAAGTTTTAGCTGGCAATAGTGGAGCAACACTAACTATTTCTGAAGAAACCAAAGAAATTGATGGTGGTTTTATTTTAATTTATGGTGATATTGAAGAAAACTGCTCTTTCGATGCTTTATTCTTAGCTGCAAGAGAATCACTACAGGATAAAGTGAGTAAAGTATTATTTGATTAATCAATGCCTTTTGCCAATGTGCAATTGGCCAAAGTTGAACAAATACATTTTAGAAAGGGAGGTGATTACATGGCTGATGATCAATTTGTTTATGCAGTTGCTCGAATTCGCGCAAAAGAGCTAACATTACTTGACAATGCTTTTTTTGATCAGCTAATGGCAGCGAAAAGTTATAAGGAGTGTTTACAGCTTTTATCTGATAAGGGCTGGGGAAGAACAGGTGAGGAATCTGCAGAAGAGTTATTATCCGTTGAAAGAGAAAAAACATGGGATTTGATGGGCGAACTTGTAAGTGATCTTTCCATCTTTAATACTTTTTTATATGATAATGATTTCCATAATTTAAAAGCTGCAATAAAGCAGGTATATGTTGGTGAAGAAGTACCAAATATTTATATATCCCGTGGGACTATTCAACCCGAAATAATATACAATGGAGTAAAGCAACATGATTTTTCATTACTTCCTGAACACATGAAAGCATGTGCAGAAGAGGCATATCAAGTTCAACTGCATACAGGAGACAGTCAGTTATGTGATGTTATCATCGATAGAGCAACACTTGAAACAATCTACGCTAAAGCCAAGGAAACAGGTAATGAACTCTTAATAAAGTATGCTGAGCTTAAGGTGGTTGCGGCAGATATCATGATTGCCATCCGAGGTAATAGAACTGGTAAAGGGAAAGAATTTTTTGCAAGAGCAATGGTAGATTGTGCTTCTCTTGACAAAAACAGATTAATTGAGGCTGCATTAACAGATGAGGAAGCTATTTATGATTATCTTTCTACAACTATTTATGCAGATGCTGTTTTATCAATGAAGGAATCTTCTGCAGCTTTTGAAAAATGGTGTGACAATCTAATAATAAAAAATATTAAACCACTTAAATATGATTCATTCTCAATGTCTCCTTTAGCAGCATTTATTTTAGCAAGAGAAAATGAAATTAAGTCGGTTAGAATTTTATTATCAGGTAAGTTAAACAATCTTCCGGATGAATTTATTCGAGAAAGGTTAAGGGAAATGTATGTTTAAAATAGCAGTGTTAGGCGACCGAGACAGTATTTATGGTTTTGCTGCACTGGGACTTGATACCTATCCAGTAAAAAACATGGAAGATGCAGCAAAATTATTAAAAAAACTTGCAGAAGGCAAGTATGCGGTTATATATATAACTGAAGCTTATGTAGCCGGGTTAGAAGCTGATATTGATAAATATCGTGCAGAACTCTTTCCGGCAATCATTCCAATACCAGGAGTATCTGGAAATACAGGAATGGGAATGCGAAATGTAAAGAAATCAGTAGAAAGAGCTGTTGGCTCTGATATTATTTTTAACAACTAAACTAAAAAGCAGGTGAAAATAAAAATGAGTAAAGGCACTATAAAAAAAGTTGCCGGTCCTTTGGTAATTGCTGAGGGTATGCGTGATGCAAACATGTTTGACGTAGTACGTGTTAGTAATCAGCGTCTGATAGGTGAAATCATCGAAATACATGGTGATAAAGCGTCAGTTCAGGTATATGAGGAAACATCAGGCTTAGGACCTGGTGAACCGGTAGAATCAACTGGTGCTCCATTAAGTGTAGAGCTTGGACCCGGACTGATTGGTAGTATTTTTGATGGTATTCAGCGTCCTTTAGTTGATATTATGGATGCAACTGGAAACAATCTTACTCGTGGTGTTGAAATTCCTTCTTTAAAGAGAGATGCTAAGTGGCATTTTGTTCCTACAGTATCCATAGGCGACAAAGTGGAAAGTGGAGACATCATTGGTACAGTTTCTGAAACTGTAATTGTAACACAGAAAATTATGATCCCTTATAAAGTAAGTGGTACAATCAAATCTATTCAGGAAGGCGACTTTACAATAGAAGATACCGTTGCTGAAGTAGAAGCTGCAGATGGTACTATTACCAAAGTAACTATGATGCAAAAGTGGCCAGTACGTGTTGGCCGTCCTTATAAGGAAAAGTTATCACCAAGTATGCCTCTTGTAACTGGACAAAGAGTAATTGATACTTTATTCCCAATTGCAAAAGGTGGTGTTGCAGCTGTTCCCGGACCTTTCGGTAGTGGAAAAACAGTAGTACAGCATCAGTTAGCAAAATGGGCAGAGGCTGATATTGTAGTTTACATCGGATGTGGTGAACGTGGTAATGAGATGACAGACGTTCTAAATGAATTCCCAGAATTAAAGGATCCAAAAACAGGACATTCCTTAATGGAAAGAACTGTTTTAATTGCAAATACTTCCGACATGCCAGTTGCTGCTCGTGAAGCATCCATTTATGTTGGTATTACAATTGCAGAATATTTCCGTGATATGGGCTTTTCTGTGGCACTTATGGCAGACTCTACTTCTCGTTGGGCAGAGGCTCTTCGTGAAATGTCTGGCCGTTTAGAGGAGATGCCTGGTGAAGAAGGTTATCCTGCTTATTTAGGAAGCCGTCTTGCACAATTCTATGAACGTGCAGGTCGTGTAATATCTTTAGGAAAAGATGGCAGAGAGGGAGCTTTATCTGTTATTGGTGCAGTTTCTCCTCCAGGTGGTGATATTTCTGAACCGGTTTCACAGGCAACCCTTCGTATCGTAAAGGTATTCTGGGGACTAGATTCTAACCTTGCCTACAGACGTCATTTCCCAGCAATCAACTGGTTAACCAGTTATTCCTTGTATGTTGATAATTTAGGAAAATGGTTCAACGATAAGGTGAATGAAACATGGATGAATCTTCGCGGACGTATCATGCATCTTTTACACGATGAATCAGAATTAGATGAAATCGTAAAATTAGTTGGTATGGATGCATTATCCGC
>JAQSYR010000230.1 GCA_029256035.1 Anaerocolumna sp.
AAAATTTCTGCCATTTGACGAAAGAATGCCGCACCTGCTTTTCTCTTTGCTTCTAGACGTCCACTGGTATCACTTCCAAATGCCAAACAACGTTGCTGAATAACCTGGTCATTTTGCAGTGGAAAATTATCATCATATTCCAAATCATAGATCATAGCTTCAAAACCAAATAAACCGTTCATGTAGTTTGCACATGCTACTGTTTCATTGCTATGGCTAAAAACAGTTTTTCTAGCAAGTTTAATAATCCACTCTAAAGTAGAATTTAAAATATCATCTGGTTCTGGTGTGTTATTTGTTTTATTTAGCAATAGAATGGCAGAATATTTACAATCCTCTGTCCAATTAACTTTATATATAAGTTCATCCTCTGTAGTAGTTCCAGGGATTATTATTGTTTTACCGTCGTCTTTGTAGCCAGATATTACACTATATTCATAGGAAGGCAATTGTAACCCTTTGGCCAGTATAGGTATATTATTATCAATGCTATGTACGATCAGTTCAATACATTTTTGCTCATTATTGTTTACTGGAAGATATGTGTATTCATATCCAAGTGCATAAAAGGTCCGTTCAAAAACTTCGTTTCCAAATAAAGTTATATCACTATCATCCCCTTCCTCCAGGTTCCAAAAGTGAAAAAATGCACCACCTGAAATTCCCAAAATATACTCTATAGTATTTTGTTCTTCTCTTGCAGTCATAATACTCCATACAGAGTTACTAAAACTAATATTTTTCTTACCCCAATTTACTGCTTTTACATCTTCAATTACTTTCTCCATTAAGATTATAATCCTCCTCTAGTTAATACAGCAGGCGGTTATTAAAACCTTTAATCAATAAGTCCAAACTTATTAAAAGGCCAAATGCGAAGAATAGCTCGCCCTCCGATATTATCTTTGGAGATAATTCCTATTTCTTCATATCTGCTGTCAAAACTAATTTCCCTGTTATCACCCAGAACAAAATATTCTTCATTTCCCAAAGTTATGGGTTCTTCTGCAATTCCCGAATAAGTAATGGGATCTTTGCCGTAATCTTCCTCTAATACTTCTCCATTAATGTAAATTTCACTACCAATAATTTGTACAGTTTCACCTGGTAAGCCAATGATTCTTTTTACAAAGTATTCTTCCACATCATGACCATAAGGATAAAAGACAATAATATCAAAACGCTTTAATGCATCTAATCGGAAACTTAGCTTCTCAACTAGAAGATTCTCTCCGTTTACCAGTGTATTCTCCATGGATGGCCCATCTACAACAGTTCTTTGTATTACATAATTAGGAACTACTGCTATGCAGACATAGAATAATACAATATACATAAGAACTTCCAGTAAAACGGACTTTACAGACCTTTTTTTTACACCCATGCGCGCCCAGTTATGGAGGCTCTTTTTATTGGTCCGATTTCTCTGCTGTCCTTACTATGATTACGATTGTCCCCTAAGACGAAATATTCATCTTCTCCTAAAACAATGGCATCCTTAGCTAATCCTCCATCAAGTATCTGTTCTCTGCCATAACCTTCTTCTAGTAACGTATCATTGATATAGATTTCACTGCCTTTGATTTGAACTTTTTCTCCTGGCAGACCAATGATTCTTTTTATATAATAAGTATCTTTATCATTAGAATAGGGTCTGAAAACAATAATATCGAATCTCTCTGGTACATCAAAACTATAGGTCACCTTCTCTAAAATAAGATGATCCGCGTCCTGAAGGGTGCTCTCCATGGAACTACCACTTACTTCTATCTGCATTCCAAGAAATTGATGAATTAATAATACGGTAATGATTACAACCGTAAAATATTTAATCATTCCCCAAATTTCCTTACCGTAATTTATAGAATCTTCTTTTTCCTCTTCTGACATATAAGGTTCTGAAATCGGTTTTCCTGTATATTCTTCTTCCAATTCATCAATTAATTCATTTTTTCTATCTTCCATATCTTTCTCCAAAAATGATAAAAACTTCCGTATAGCTTTCAATCTACGAAGAACATATTGTTTTGACATTGTCTCCTCGAATCTTCTGAACCATACGAAAGTATTTATGAGAATTAAATACTATTATTCCTCACTTGTTTCTTCATCATTTAATACTTTTACTTTACCATGATATAATTCTTCCACTGCTATGGATAGTGGTTTATTGCAAGTAGGTCTTACTAAAGAATCTGATCCATTAATTAATTGTCTTGCTCTCTTTGCTGTTGCTAAAACTATGGAATATCTGCTATTTACAACAGGTTGTTCCCCTGGTTCTACCTCGCTGTTTACTACTTTCATTAAATCAGTATAAGATGGATGTAACATAATGTGATCCTTCCTTTCGTTTGCTATTGTGCTCAATTTAATTTGTGTATTCCAATTATTCTCCAGAAAATACTACATTTTCTGTTCCCTCTTTTGCATTAACTCTTCCTGTTATAGTTTCTGGTAAAAGTGCAGATAACAGTAAGTGTCCACTATCTGTTACAATAACAGCCTTGGTTTTTCTGCCACAGGTCGCATCAATGGCAGTACCTGCATCTTTTGCATTTTGAACCATTCTCTTAATTGGTGCCGCATCTGGACTTATAATTCCAACAATTTTATTAGAATTAACTACATTACCAAATCCTATATTAACCAAACGATTCATATGGTACCTCACTTCAATAGAGTCTGCATTTATTCTATATAGTTGGCAATTATTCTATATTTTGAATCTGCTCTCTTACTTTTTCAATTTCAGTTTTTAAATCAATTGCTTTATTTGAAATTTCAAGATCATTGGCTTTTGATAATATGGTATTGGCTTCTCGATTCATCTCCTGTGCTATAAAATCAAGCTTTCTACCAATCTCTTCTCCACTTTCTAAGGTAATTTTCATATTCTGAATATGACTTCTTAGTCGAACTGTTTCCTCATCAACACAGATCTTATCAGCAAACACAACAACTTCAGTTGCTATTATACTTTCCTCAATCTGGGTATCTCCTAATAACTCATTCACCTTATCCCGTAGTTTTTGTCTATACTCTGATACTATAACTGGTGATCTTTCTTCAATAAAATTTACAATGTCAATCATACCATCAAGCTTCTTAACAATATCTGTCTTAAGATTCTCCCCTTCTGTGGTTCTGGTTGATACTAGTTGTTCACTTGCTGTTTTAATTGCTTTTTCAACCAATTTCCATAGTTCCTCTTCAGAAGCAGTCTGTTCCTCCAAAGTAAATACATCAGGATACCTGGATAACTTTGATACACTGATATCATTATCAATGAAGAATGTTTGACTCATTTGGGTCAGATATTTTAAATATTCTCTGGCTATGTCTTCATTATATTTTACACAAATATTGTTCTCTGTATAATCTTCATAAGTAATAAACACATCAACTTTACCACGACCAATATACTGCTTTAAAACATTTCTGATACCCGCCTCAAAAAAACTTAATTTTTTAGGCATCTTAATTGAAATATCACAGTATCTATGATTTACAGCCTTCATTTCTACAATAATCTTGCGTTCTTTACTTACTTCTTCGCATCTACCAAAACCAGTCATGCTTTTTAACATTTTCACACGTTCTTTCATTATCTTTTATGGAATGCCAAGTCTTTGTAATGTAGAATTCTAAGTACAACTATTTCTCTTGTATGATTCTAAAAATTACCTAGTTCATAATTTTATTGATTCTGAATTTGCAAAATGTTATACTAAACCCATTACAACTAGGTTTTTTCTACTATATTAACAAACGTATCTTTCGAATAATATAGGAACAAGTAATATGTAATTACAAAAATTCCAGGGTGAGTTTCTATGTACCCTGTGTAATAAAAGGAGAAAAATTATGGCACTGGACGGACTGGTAATCTCCAATGTGGTGTTTGAATTAAAGAATAAGCTGGTAGATGGCAGAATCAGTAAAATATCACAGCCGGAGAAAGATGAATTAGTTCTGACAATAAAAAATAATAAAGAAAACTATAAATTATTTCTATCTGCTGGGGCAAGTCTTCCTTTGATTTATCTAACGGAAGAAAGTAAACAAAATCCCATGAATGCTCCCGGCTTTTGTATGCTTTTACGAAAGCACTTAAATAGTGCAAGAATCTTAGATATAACCCAGCCTGGATTAGAACGTATTATCCAGATTAAAATTGAACATTTAAACGAACTTGGTGATCTTTGCATTAAGAATCTTATTATTGAATTAATGGGAAAACACAGTAATATCATATTCTGTGATGACCATAAAGCAGATCCCTTTCACTTAAGTTATGAGGAATTCAAAGAACAGATATTACAAAAGCCTTTGGCTCTTGGTAAAGCAATCTATACTTCTATTACTGGCATTAGCCCACTAATGGCCAATGAAATATGTTACCGTGCTTCTCTGGATTCTGAGGCATCCACAAGTTCATTAACCGAACTAGAAGGATTGCATCTGTATAAAAACTTTGACCGTCTAATGGATGATATAAGAGATCATATCTACGTTCCAAACATTGTATTTGAAAATGAAACTCCCGTTGAATTCTCGTGTTTACCACTTACTTGCTATGAGGAACTTGAGGTAAAAAATTATCATTCTATCTCAACTGTCCTCGAAACATTTTATGCGGCAAAGAATACAGTCACTCGTATCCGACAAAAATCTGTGGATTTAAGAAAAATAGTTGCTAATGCCATTGAGCGTAATACAAAAAAGTATGAATTACAGCTTAAACAATTAAAAGATACAGAAAAGAAAGATAAGTATAAAGTTTATGGTGAACTTATTAACGCTTATGGATATCAGCTAGAACCCGGAGCCAAATCCCTGACAGCTTTAAATTATTATACTAACGAAGAAATTACCATTCCTCTAGATGAAACCTTATCAGCCCTTGAAAACGCCAAACGATATTTTGAAAAATATAATAAATTAAAGCGTACTTTTGAAGCCGTATCCTCTTTAATTGAAGAAACGAAGTCTGATCTGGAACATTTAGATTCT
>JAQSYR010000015.1 GCA_029256035.1 Anaerocolumna sp.
AGGACATACAAGCCCTCCTGATTCACTATGAAAATAAAAATTAGAGTCTTCTTTCTTACATTTTACACATTGAAACACTTGCGGAGTTAACCCATTTAGAGCCAGTATTTTTAGTTCATAAATATGACGAATCAAGGAATTGCTAATAGAATCCAGATTCAGAGCCCTTAAGGATTGGTATAAGAGTTTAAGCATCTGCGTACCATCTTCATTTTCACGACCAAAATAATCTGCCAGTTCGCAAAAATAAAGTCCATAATAAACTCCTTCTAAATCTTTTCTTATATCTTCAAAATAATTCGTAATATTAGCGGATACAATACTAAAGGATGTTTTTCCTTCATAAACCATAAACTCTCCAAAGGAAAAAGGCTGGCTGCACGCCAAAAAGGCACTATTTTGTCTTCTAGCGCCTTTGGCAAATGCCGTTATTTTTCCTCTTTCCCTAGTAAGTAACACCAGGCGTTTATCATAGTCCCCAATTGGCATGGCTGATAAAACCATCCCGGTTACCGATGATGCTATCACTTATGCAGCCACCTTCTTCTTCCATATTTCTTTTACTTGTCATAGAATCTTCACTTGTGCAGGCAATATAATTTAAATAATCATTGATTTTCCCTGTTTTCTCAAATCTTTCCCAGTAACCTAAATAATTCATAATTTTAGCCCCCTTCTAGTAATTGAATTGATATTCTATTCTTAGTTTAACCAGAATAGATAGGTCTAAACTGATAAAAATATACCATTTCATTTTTTTTATATAATTAAATTCTTTATATAATTAAATTCTTTACATATTTAAATCCCTTTTATTGTAACCGTAATTTCTAATAAGGAAATCACTGTCTCTCCAGTCTTTTTTCACTTTTACCCAAAGTTTCAGATTAACATGCATATCAAGCAGCCCCTCTATCTCATGTCTGGCTCCGGTCCCGATTTTCTTTAGCATCTCACCCTTTTTGCCACAATATCACTTTCTGGTCGTTCTTTCATCTGATCAATGGCAACTGCAATTCCATGCGGTATTTCATCATTTAAAAGTCTTAGTGCTTTTTCTCTAATTAATTCTGCAACAATCTGTCGTTCCGGTTGATCTGTAATAGTATCTTCATCAAAAAACTGTGGGCCTTCCGGAAGGTACTTAAAGATAGTTTCTATTAACTGTTTCGTATTATCACCCTTTAGAGCAGAAACTGGTACAATAGCTGCAAAAGGAAGGATATCTTTGTAAGCTGTAATAAACCGTAGAATATCTTCTTTTTTTACCGTATCCACTTTATTAATTACCAGAATTACAGGTGTTTTTATCTTAGATAACTGTTCTGTAATATGCTGTTCCCCAGCGCCAATAAAAGTAGAAGGCTCTACCAGCCAAAGTATTACATCAACTTCCTTTAGGGTACGTTCTGCAACATTTACCATGTATTCCCCAAGTTTGTTTTTTGCTTTATGAATACCTGGTGTATCAATAAATACGATTTGCCCTTTTTCTTCTGAATACACGGTTTGAATCCGGTTTCTTGTTGTCTGTGGTTTATTGGAAGTGATTGCAATCTTTTGTCCAATCAGATGATTCATTAATGTGGATTTCCCAACATTCGGACGACCAATGAGGGTCACAAATCCTGACTTATATTCGTTTAATTTCATTTGTTATTTGTACTCCTTCTACGCTTAAACATCCCCTCTTAGTTAACCAGATTCTTCACTTCATGGAACAGAGCTTTGTTTTCTTCTATTTTCTTTTCACTGCCTATTACACACAAATTGTGATCATCCATAATTGCCTTCACAATACCAGCCAGATTCCTGATATCTTCTTGGGTTACATTTAATATTTCATCTCTTTGTTTCTGGAGATCTTCCTGTGTAATACCTGTTAGAAAGGCACCCATGGATACAGTCCCATTAGTTCTAGGCGTGCGTGGTGTATCTATATTACTTATGGTACCAATAATATATTTTGTCATATCCCTTTCATCTATAGAAAAGTTCTTTAAATAATCATAAGCTTTTTCATAAATATTATTTGTTTCTTTTAAATTAGGGTCCCGGTATGAGGTAAAATAACCATTACCACTTACATTGGAGAATCCACACATACAGCCATATGCTCCACCTTTTACACGAATATTGGTCCAAAGATAATCATAACTCATAATTACTTTTAAGACTTCTAAGGCACCGGTATACTCAAAACCTGCTTTAAAAAAGTTACCTGTTCTGGCAACATATTGTACCTGTCCGGAAGTTTTAAAGCCTTCATTTAGCCGCTTTAATTCAAAGCTTTCATTTACCTTGTTTACCGGTTCCTTCTTTAATTGATCTACAAAAGGAAGTAATTTACCAGTTAATGTATTAAGTCCTTCTTCATCAGAAGTAAAACTAATAATTAAATTTTCTTCTCTAAATATATAATTCATTAAAGATTCTAATTTTGAAATGAGATCTGTTGCATTGTTTTTAAAATCCCCTTCCAGCTTCTCAATGAATTTAAAATAAGAAATACCTTTTGTCTCTTCATTAAAACGTGCTGTTTCAGAGATATAGGACATAGCACGGTCAACTGCAACAATATGTCCCGAAGAATTTAAGCGCATCTGTAATCTGGATTTTATTTCTGAAATTATTTCTAACAAACGTTTTTCATCATTTAACTTTGTAAAGCTAATAATTTCTTTTAATAAATCAAAGGCATTATCCATTTCTTCATATAAAACTTTAACATCTAACACCATGACTGGCAAATATTCTAAGGACTTACCTTTTTTGCCATACACTGCAATATCGCTGCCGATGCCTCCGGTATGAATATTAATTTCATTAGCCAGTTCCTGGAAAGTATAATGTTCCGTATTAATATAGCCTAAGACAGTAGAAAGCAAACCAATATAAGGAGTTAATTCTTTTGGAATTTCCTTTAAATCAAATAATAACTTCATATAAGCTATTCCATTGGTATAAACATTATGATGAGTAAGCAAAATACCATCAATTTCTTTTTCCTCTATATAAAGAGGCAACGCTGTTTTTTCAATATCTTCTCTGCTTAATAACGGGATTTTTTCCATTTCTTCCTTTGTAGAAGGTTCTTCTTGATAGGCTTTTAATTGTTTCGTTTCCTCTACAATTTTGGCGATCTCTTCTTTTGAAAGACTTGCCTTATAATCTGCTAATTTTTGCTTTAATTCATCTTCCTTTTTTGCTGTTAATCCCTTCTGAGGTTTTAAAGTCACATAGGATACATGGGTATTATTTAATAAATACTCCTGGATTAATTTAGTATAATAATCTGTACCAATCATATCCTTTAGAATCTTAAATACCTGATTGGAGTTTAATTTTAAGAAAGGTTTATTATCATCATACAACCAGCTGGTCATAAGTTGGAGACCATACATGAGACCTTTTGGAAATTGGCCAAAATCTGCCTCTCTATATTTAAACTCGTAATAATTTATGGCAGCTTTTAAGGATTTTTCATCTAAGCCTTCTTGAATTAATTTCTCAAGAGTCGATCGTATCAAAGATATAAATTGGTCCTTTTGCTCCACATCTGCATTCTTTGCTATTACTGTAAACATAGGCTGATAGGTATCAGCATCATAACTGCTAAGAATATCTTTGCCAATGCCAGCATCTAACAATGTCTGCTTTAGTGGTGCGCCTGGTGCAGCCAGTAGTACATATTCTATAATCTGAAATGCCATACATAGTTCACGATCTAAACTGGTACCGATGGAAAAATTATAGCTTAAATAGGTATTCGCCTTACAGTCTTCATTTTCACTTAAAGAATAGAACGCCTCTACATCATTTACCTTTTCAAAAGGTTTTTGTAATTGTATCTTAGAGTCTACTGGATCATGATCAAAATCTTGTAAATAAGCAGAGTCCAACCATTCTAATTTCTCCTTTACATCCATGTCACCATACAGATAGATGTAGCTGTTAGTGGGATGATAATAGCGATTGTGAAAATCCAGAAATTCTTCATAGGATAAATCAGTAATAAATTCTGGGTCTCCTCCTGACTCTACACCATAAGCGGTATCAGGGTATAATGAATTCTGGATGGTACGAAACAGCTGTTGTTCCGGTGAAGAAAAAGCACCTTTCATTTCATTATAAACAACACCATTGTATTTTAAGTCATCTTCTTCCTGTTCTAATTCATAATGCCAGCCTTCCTGATAAAAGATTTCTTTTCTTTTATATATATTAGGATAGAATACAGCATCCATATATACGTGGATTAAATTCTGAAAATCCTTTTCATTGCAACTGGCTACGGGATATACGGTTTTATCAGGGTAAGTCATTGCATTTAAAAATGTGTTAAGGGAACCTTTTGCTAATTCAACAAAGGGATCCTTAGATGGGAATTCTTTTGAACCACACAGTACAGAATGCTCTATAATATGGGGAACTCCGGTGCTATTAAAGGGTGGAGTACGAAATCCAATGGAAAATACTTTATTATTATCATCATTTGTGATTACTACAACTCTTGCGCCTGTTTTTTTATGTTTAAATAGTAATCCTAAACTGTTAATGTCATTTAATACTTCTTCCGTTACTAATTCATATGCTGAAAGATTTCCTAATTCTAAACTGCTTTTCATATTTCTGGACATATTTATCCTCCTTCTACCTAAAAACCATGCCAATTATCTGGTAATTATAACATAACGTAAACGAATTGTCATGTCAAAGATATGACAATTCCAATACTAGTGTTCGATGCCATAACTAAGTAAGTTTATAGAATCTTCCCAACGTCCGGCAGAAGTGGAATTCATTACAACACTTATATATTTTTTACCGTCCTTTTCTGCTGCTGAGACCAGGCATCTGCCTGCGTGGGAACTTGTCCCAGTTTTTAATCCAATTGCATATTTATAATACATACCGCTTCCCGCATTAATTAATTTGTTACTGGTTTTCCACGTAACATCTTCACCACTTAAAAATATATTTCGTGCACTGGACTTCCCTGAAATAACACGAATAGTTAAACTTTTTATTGCTTCCATCGCTATTATTCCCATATCATATGCTGTTGTATACTGCCCATCTTCGTCATATCCGTCTGGATTTTTAAAATTCGTAGATATTAGTCCAAGTTCCTCTGCTTTTTGATTCATGCGATTGACAAATGCTTTTATTGCTATTTTAGCATCTGCATTCTTATCCTTTAATATCTTTCTGCCACCATAGGCTGCTATTGCATAGGCTGCATCATTTCCAGATGGTACAAGTGCACCTTCTAACAACATCTGCAAGGTAAGCCGCTGGCCTTCTCTAAGATAAGCCCTGCTGGAATCAGATGCTATAAATCCAACTTCCTCTCCTATTGTTACTTCTTCTGTTATATCACATAATTCAAGTGCTACTAAAGCGGTCATCAGCTTTGTAGTACTTGCTGGATAGATTGGTACCATGGCACTCTTGTGATATAAGACTTTACCTGTCTCACATTCAAATAGTATTGCATTGGTAGCTTCAATGTTAATTACCGGATTTACTATATTTAAAGCAGAGACCGCTGCTGAAATAACTTCTACACTTTCACTATCCCCAGTTTGACTGTCTTCACTTTCTTCTAAGTTAGAATCTTCTGTATTGCTATCTAAGTTAGAATCTTCTGTATTACTATCTGCAGAATTACCATTACCATGATTACTTTTTACTACTTTAGATTCTTCTACACTGGTATCCTCAGTTACTGTTTCTGGTTGTCCTACTTTATCCTCATATAAATAATCTTGAAATGAATTCTTTACTGATTGTACCGCCATAGATCCTAATAAGATTCCACTTGCCAGAATCATAATGAGACCTAAGACTGTTACTATTTTTTTCATAGAACCTCCTCTTGATTTAATACATTACATTATGAAAAATTATACGGTTTTTTTCTGCATAATTTATTTATCTCCATATATCCTAAGTGTATACGAAAGAATTGAAATCTATTAAAATTCTATGTAACTAAAAAAATCTATTAAAATTCTATGTAACTAAAAAATCTATTAAAATTCTATGTAACTAAAAAAATGTTCCTTAGAAAAAGTTTCTTGTCTTCTTCTAAGGAACATTTTTTTAAATTACTTTCATAATCAAACAATTAATTAAAGTTAATACTTATATTACCTACACCACCATCAATATCAAGTTCATTTGGAGCAGTCATGTTATTCCAATTTACATCAGAATATTTTTCACCATTTATATATATATTACCCAGCCCTTTATCTACTTCTATATTATAATCATCAGTAGATCCTTTGAGGTTAAGGTCAACTTCTCCAACACCACAATTAATTTTATTTCTTCCGCTAAGGTATCCGTCCAATCTTATATTACCTACTCCAGAATCAATATTGGTGTCCGTAAAATCAACATCTTTTAAATCAATATCTCCAACTCCACCATCAATTTTAACCTCACTGGCAACCATGTTCTCACCTCTGATATTGCCGGCTCCGCCATCCATTTCAAATTTTTCTGTTTTTATATTTTCAAAATTTACATTGCCTGCTCCTGCATTAATATGGATATTTTCCGCAATAAAACCTTTTGGTAAATACACAGTTAATTTTGTATTATTCACTTCCATTGATTTTATATTAAACCATTGAAAGAAATTAGACTTGTATCGAATGTTTAGATTTCCACTAAAATTTTTCTCGACTACAATGTTTTCACTTACATTTTCCCCAACGACTTCAACATTAATACCGTCGCCTTCCTTTACAGTAAGTGTTCCAATGCCATGCTCGATGGTAATGCTCTTAACATTTTCAAAGCTTTGATTAATACTAATAGTCTCCATAGAGCTTCCCCCCGTAAATATTCCTGCTAAAGCTAATATAGCGGTAATCATTCCTCCGATTATGGATACGGCCAGAAATATTGCGAATGCTATGGCAAAATATTTTAAAACTTTTTGAAATTCACTCATTTTATATCAATCCCCCCAAACATACACGTGGAATTAATTAATATGGTAGGTGCATTGGGTCCGATAGGATTCATTACTTTACAGTCCACTCCACCAAAAATTGGTACATTTGACACTTTTACTTTAACATTAGGTGGTACAAAAATATTGATTCCACCAAACACAGCCGTTGCATTAATAACAATGTCTTCATCCACAATCGCGTTTCTTAAATCCAGATCTACTCCACCGAAAATTGCATTAATGGTAGTTCCCATAAACTTTTCTCCGATAATTCTATCCTTCCTGCCGGCAAAGATTGCAGAATATTCAGAATCACCACCTTGAAATTTTACATGTAATCGATGTATGTCTTTTAATAACCAGTTTTTAAAAATAATACTTAATCCAATTAGAATAAAAATTAAAGGCATGATTAAACTTGCTACAAGACCAGCATCTAAATACCCTCGGCTTGATAAAAGAAATAACAATCCAATTGTTAATCCCGCTGCTGGCCAAACTCTGAAACCATTCTGAATCAAACTAATACCACAAGGTATTATAATAAATAATGTCCACCATCCAGTAAAGAACAGATGAAAATCCCATTCAAAAAGTACATTACCTGCAAAGCCTATTCCTATAATGATAAAGAACAAACCCCATAATAAGTTGGATAATTTAGCTCTCATATTAAAACCTCCCAAAGAAATATTGTATCTTGATAACTTAATGATACTTTAAGTGCCTGGCAGTATCAAGTTACATTTGTCATATAGTAGGACTGTAATTTGTCATCAAATTTATTAATCTTCTTCAAACAACAAATTGAAAAGTTCCCTTCAAACATTGACATTAGTTTCGTAATCATATAGAATCTAAATAGAAAATTTAGTAAACCCTTGGGAAGGTATGGTGCAATACTATGTATCATTTTATAGTAAATCCTCATTCACGTAGCAAAAAAGGGATAGAAGTATGGAATGTAGTTCAGCGGGAACTTAAAAATCAAAACGTTCCTTATGAAGTATATTATACTCGTAATGTTTTACATGCTACTGAGATTGCAGGCCAGATCTGCAGCAATGGGTCTGATGTGAAAAAAATTATAATTTTAGGTGGCGATGGAACAGTGAATGAAGTTATTAATGGAATTCCTGATTTTGATAAAGTTCTGCTTGGATATATTCCCTCTGGATCCAGTAATGACTTAGCCAGAAGTTTATGCTTACCTAAGGACCCTCTAGAGAGCTTAAACCGAATTCTTTCACCTAGGAATTTTAAATATGTGGATATAGGTGTAATCTCTATAGATAACACTATGGGTAATCCTATTCAAAGCAGGAAATTTGCAGTTAGCACAGGGACAGGCTTTGATGCTGCCATATGCGAAGAAATTCTTCAGACCAATTTAAAATCTACCTTAAATAAATTTGGATTAGGCAAATTCTCTTATCTTATTGTAGCAATCAAACAATTACTAACTGCGCCTTTTCTTCAAGGTACCGTTACCATTGATGGCAATGTAACAAAAAAATATAAAGATATATTATTAATTACCAGTATGATTCATAAATTTGAGGGTGGTGGATTAAAACTGGTACCTTCCGCTAATCCAACGGATGGAAAGCTTTCTGTTTGTATTGTAAGCGGACTTTCCAGAGGAAAACTTTTATTTTTACTTCCCACTCTACTATTTGGCAAACATATTTACTTTAAAGGTGTGGAAACGTTTCATTGTAAGACCTTAGAGATTCATACAGAATTACCCGCTAAAGTTCATGTTGACGGTGAATATCCAGGTTCCTACAAACTTTTTAATATCTCATGTTTCCCGAAACAGTTAAGGATTATGAATTAACGGAAAGAATTCCAGAATTTTGTAACTTCATCTTCTACTGTATCAGAATCAACAACAATATAAGGGAACCATTCTCTTGGGAACAGGTTCAGATACTGTTTTTGCTCAAAGCGTTCATCCAGCAACAGAATTGCTCCCTTATCTTCCATGGTACGAATTACTCTACCTGCTGATTGAAGTACTTTATTCATTCCCTGGTAAAGATATGCATAATCAAACCCTCTTCCATTAATCTCATCATAATAATTGCGAAATAACTCTCTTTCGTTTCCAATCATGGGAAGACCTGTTCCAACAATTACCGAACCGATGAGCCGATCATTTTTTAAATCTATTCCCTCACTGAAAATTCCACCCATCACACAGAATCCAATTCTAGTCTTTTCCGGTTCTGCTGTAAATTCTTCTAAAAACTTTTCTTTTTCAATTTCACTCATATTACTAGTTTGTACTACAATATTACCAGTAAAATTGTCTGCAAAATTTGCCACCTGATTCATTATTTGATAAGAAGGGAAAAACACCATATAGTTTCCTATTTTTGCGCTGGTAAACTTAAGAATATACTCAAGTATTTTTTTATATTCGGAGTCATTTCTTCTGGTATATTTTGTACTAACATCTTTACCAATCATAAGAAGACGATTTTCTTTACGAAATGGTGAAGGTGCATATACAGCGTAATCTTCCTCCCTGCCGGCAAGCTGCTCCTTATAATACTGAATAGGTAATAATGTGGCCGAAAAAAAGATAGAACTTTTTCCTTTTTCCAGACACTGGTTCAGATTAGTAGATGGATCCATGCAAAGTAATTTAATACGGAATTCATTCTGTTCATCATAATCAGTATAAGTTATATATTTATCATTATATACTTCATAAATATTCAAGAAATGGCGAATATCAAAATAGAGCTGCAGACATTCCTCTCTTCCTTCTAATAAAGTATTTTCCTGAAGAAATTCATCAAATTCAGTTAAGAGTCTCATTAAATGAAGGACAAAATCAGATATATTTTCTTTTATGCTGCACTCTTCACATTCACGTTTCATCTTTAGTAAATCATCGTTGCAATTTTGTAATCCCTTTTCTAATTTTCCATGTTTGCCCTTTACTAATTTTCTAACTGCTAGAAACTGCTTTTTATATAGAATAGCACTATACATTTCTTTTGCACGTTCTACCAGATTATGGGCTTCATCTATGAGAAAAGCATAATCATTTTTTCCTCCCTGAAAAAACCTTCTTAGATAAACATTAGGATCAAAGGCATAATTATAATCACAGATTATGCAGTCAGCCCAGCTTGTTACATCCAGACACATTTCAAATGGGCATACCATGTATTTTTCTGCATATGTTATTATGGATTCTCTGCTGATTTCATCTTCGTTCCTAAGCAAATCAAATACGGCATCATTTACTCTGTCAAAATGGCCTTTTGCTCTGGGGCAGGCCATGGGATTGCAATCTGGTTTATCTAAAATGCAGATCTTATCCTTAGCTGTAATGGTTACACATTTGATAGAAAGGCCTTTTTTCGTTAAATGTTGTATAGTTTCTTCTGCTACTGTACGAGTAATGGTTTTGGCAGTAAGATAAAAGAGTTTACTTAATATTCCCTCGCCCATGGCTTTCACTGCAGGATAAAGGGTGGAAATGGTTTTGCCTACTCCTGTGGGAGCCTCAAGAAATAATCTTTTTTCCCTGAGAATGGTTTTATAGACATCTGTTACTAACTTTTTCTGGCCAGGCCGATATTCAAAGGGGAATTCCAGATTTTTAATACTTTCATCTCTTCTTATCTTCCAACGGCACTGCCAAGCTGCCCACTTCCCATATTCCCTAATCAAATGAAAAAACCATTCTTCTAATTCCTGAAATGAAAATCTTTCCTCAAAATATTTCATATTTTCTGTTTCAATGTTACAATAAGTGATTCGAATGCCCATACTGTCATGTTGATATAGCTTACTGTAAATATAAGCATAGCACATAGCCTGTGCTCTATGAACAGGCACCGGTTCCTGAATAAAGCTTAGTTCTCGGTAAACTGCCTTAATTTCATCTATTACAATTTTGGGGACTTCTTGGGGACAGCTTAAGTTTTCCTCTTCTTGCTCTTCTACACAATTAAAGTTTTCCTCCTCTTGTCCATCTGCATTATTTATAATTCCATCTGCTCGTCCTTCCACACAGATTTCAAAATTAATATCTTCTTTGGTGTAAGGAATAGTTATACTTAACGGAAATTCTGCAGTATAATTAGAACCCATTCTTTTTTGTATCTTTCGATGGATTCTACTGCCTTCCTGCATAGCATCGGTATCCTTACGCCCTCCAATTCGGTTATCCAAATCACCCGAACGGAGTATAAATTCAACCAGGTCCCTTACAGATATTTTAATTTTGTTCTGATTTATTTGATCCATTGCATTTCTTCTTTCCGTTATACTAACAACGACGTCTGACAAACATAAGTATTATCAGACGTCGTATTTTTAATAATATTCGGTGTAATCTTCATCATCATCGCCAAATAAGCCTTGTTCATAGCCTTTCGTCCAGTTGGTGGTAGATGTTCTTCTTTGCTTTATAATTGGCTTATTGGGTTTTTCTGTTTTATTGCTTAATTCCTGACTCTTTTTCTGCATAACTTTTTTTTCTTTTTCTAAGCGTTTCATAAGCTCAAATTTATCTGGTTGCTGCTCTTTTTCTTTTGTTTGACTGGATTTCTTTTCACTTGACTTTCCCTTGTGCTTTTGTTCCATGTCATAGTCTTTATCTTTATCAAAACCCATGTTTCTAAAGTTCTTATTATATCCTGAAGAGGATTTTGAAAATTTATCTTTATTATCACTAAATGATTTTTCTTTATTGTATGGTCTATTTTCTTGATTATATGGTTTATTTTCTTTATTGTATGGTCTACTTTCTTTATAATACGGTTTTTTATCTTGATTATCCTTATTAAATGGTTTATAGTCTCGACTACCCTTATCAAAAGGTCTATTATCCCGACTAAGGTTCTTATCGTCTACACTACCTTGTCTACCCTGGTTCTGTCTTGGTCTGCTTACATAAGCACTGGTTGTAGCCACTGAATGTTCTCCTCTCTTTTAAAAACAATTACCTAATTCGGCCAGCCAATTGTCTGTTACCATCTTTGATTCCACAAGTCAAATCACTTTTTATTTTATAATATTTTTATATAAAGTCAACATATTTTTAAAAAATTCCTCACAATTTAAGGATAGATAAACCTTGCTTTTTTTCCATATATCTGTTAAAGTCATTTTGTTAGGATAGTGATAGTCTCTAACGAAAAAGATAAAACTTATAGTACCATGGAAACGTATTAAGTCAGAGAAATTGCCAATACTAAATAATTGGGATTACACTTTTCCCAAAACCCATGGTTAAATGAAAGCGAGGTATTTACGATGAGTGGACACGAACACGGATGTGGATGCGGTCATGATCATGAACATGAACACGATCATATGAATGTTTGTTGAAAACGAAGATAATGAAGAAGGCGAAATTTTCTTATATCAGTTCATTGAACATGAAGATGATGAAATTGAGTTACTTAATATTGATGACGATGATGAATTTGAAGCAGTTTCAGATGCTTTTGATGAATTAATGGATAGTGAAGAATTCGATGACATGTTAGATGAAGATGAGGAAGAGGAAGAAGAATAATTTCTATCTATTTTCCAGCAAGAGAACAAATATAAAGTCAAAAAGCGTTTTCAAAATTAATTTTGATAAACGCTTTTTTTATTTTTTTGATTTGTGTCGTATGTCTTTTGTCTCGTTCATTTTAAATATTTCTGCCTATACTTTAGATGTCAAAGAATTTATAAAGTATTTTTGTTTTCCATAACACTAAGCAGCCTATTTTGAATACAGAAATTAAGATCAAGGGTACGTTCTTTTTTTAGACGGTCAAAATATATGGTAATTTTATCCTGATGATTGCTTTTAATGATTCCTTCTCCAAATGTTTTATGAAATACCTGTGAACCAGGCACCAATCTTTCCAGGTCCAAAAGTAATTCACCAACAAATCTGGAAATGGCCAATTCTTTATTATATCGTTCCTTGACAGAGTAGATATGAAGGTATTCCTTAGCCCTAGTCATTGCTACATAGAAAAGTCTTCTCTCTTCCTCCATATCAGCTTCCACCATTGCTTTGCGGTGAGGTGTAATTCCTTCGTTGGCATCTGTTATAAAAACCACCTTATATTCTAAGCCTTTGGAGCTGTGCATGGTTGCCAGCGTAACACATTCCTTATTTCGCTTTTGCATGTTCTCATACTGTCTTTTTAATTCCTCTTTATAATCTTCTATATGCAAAAACCAATCTTCAAATGTTTTATAGTTTCTAGAGGTTTCCTGTAATTCATTTAGTGTCTCTAATAATTCATCTACCTTAATTCGTCGATAATCCGCGTATTCTGCCAGATAGTCTTCATAACCAATGCCTTTTCGAATATAATTAATAGCTGCGAAAGGTGTCATCTCTTTTAGAAGTTGTAAATCATATTCTAGTTTATGGACCCGGTCAAGCATCCATTCCTTATCACTGTAATATTCACGTAGCTCATTTAATTCTACCTGTGAATTAGGAAAGCATTCCCGGCTTATATAACGTTTGGGCCGATTGGCTATCTGAAGAAATAAACTTCTTTCTCTGCTCCCCATAGCAAGTTTAATATAGGCAATGATATTTCCTGCAATCCAGTGATCATAAATATTAGGAATCATATCCTTCATCTGAAAAGGAACATTATATTCCATTAATTTCTCAATTAATGCCCTGGGCTGTGTGTTGGTTCGAAACAAAACTGCCATGTCTGAAAATGCCATACCATCCCGAAAGTACTGCAATATATTGGCAACCACCATGCTGTTTTGTTCTTTTAATTCCTGAAATACTTTAATTTTAATATCTTCTCCGCCCTGATTTGCCGCTTTTATATTCTTTGGAAATCTTTTTGAATTATTCTTTACCAGCGTAGCTGCATAGTCTATGATTTTCTGGGTTGACCGATAATTGGTATCTAATAGAATCCGCTTACCATCCGGATAATCCTTTTCAAAATTAAGCATTATTTCAGGCTTTGCACCTCGAAACCGATAGATTGACTGATCGTCATCTCCTACAATAAACAGATTATTTTCAGGCTTTGCAAGAAGTCTTATAATATCATATTGTACTTTATTGATATCCTGGAATTCATCAATTAATATATATTGAAACTTCTTCTGCCATACAGCAAGTATATCTGGCCTTTCTGACAAAAGTTCATAGCATAATACCAGCATATCATCAAAATCAATAAAATGAGACTTACGAAGCTTCTTTTCATAGGCTTCATAAATCATTTTAAATACTTCTTCTGAACAATTAATGGAATAATAATGTTCTAAACTTAACCGTTCTCCCTTAACCAGGCTAATCTCTGAACTTATACCTGAGATAAATTCTTTCTCGTCATCAATTTCAAGCTGAAGCTGTTCTATAATTTCTTTAAAATATTGGTATTTCAGATCATCGCGAATAATATTAGAGGCATTGTAATGATACGCATATTTTAGAATTGTAAAGAATACTGCATGAAATGTTCCAAAGTTAACTCCTGAATATCTTGAACCAGTTAATTTATTAAAACGCTCTTTCATTTCTTCCGCTGCGGCTTTTGTAAAAGTAATAACCAGTATATGATAGGGGTTTACCCCATAATTTTCAATCAGCTGCTGGGTTCTTCGAGTAATGACAAGAGTTTTTCCAGAACCGGGCCCAGCCAATACCAGCATGGGCCCTTTATTATGTTGAATTGCAATTATTTGTGATTGATTTATATTCATAGGCTTATATTAATTTGCTAAGCTTTTCTATAGCAACGTTGATACGGCGAAGACTTTCTTCTTTACCAATAATATTCATTATTTCATATGCACCACCTGGTGTTGATTGTTTACCAGATACGGCTGTTCTAAGTGGCCACAGCCCCATACCATTTTTTATTTCTTTCTTTTGAATATATGCCATGACTGCTTCCTCAATTGCTGCCACAGAATAATCCTCTAATGCCGTAAGAATTGGCAGCTGCTCTTTTAGAATTTCTAATGAAATCTCTTCATTGGTCTTCATCTTCTTATGGGTATACATAGCTGTGTCATACTCAGGAAGTTCCTGGAAGAAGTCAATCATATCTTTAATGTCCAAGAATGTTTCAATTCTCGATTTTACAAGATCAGCGATTTTACGAAGATCTAAATCTTTTTGAATGACTTCCTTTACATATGGAATCGCCAACTCATAATAGGTTTCATTCTCCATCTTCTTAATATATTCACTATTCATCCATCTAAGCTTTGCCATGTCAAAAACTGCTGGAGACTTATTGATGTGATGATAATCGAATTCCTGTACTAATTCTTCAAGTGAGAAAATTTCTTGATTACTGGAAGAACTCCAACCTAGCAGTGCAATAAAATTCACTATTGCTTCCGTTACAAAACCAAGTTCTAATAAATCTTCAAAAGAAGAATGCCCGCTTCGTTTTGATAATTTCTTGTGTTCTTCATTTGTAATTAATGGGCAGTGTACATATATGGGCTCTTCCCAGCCAAATGCATGGTATAGTCTTGCATATTTAGGCGAAGAGGAAAGGTATTCATTTCCTCGTACTACATGTGTAATCTCCATCAGATGATCATCTACAACATTGGCAAAGTTGTAAGTTGGGAATCCGTCAGATTTAATTAATATCATATCATCTAATTCCGCATTTTCAACTGTAATATCTCCATAGATAGCATCATGGAATGTAGTGGTTCCTTCCATGGGAATGTTCTGACGGATAACATATGGCATTCCAGATGCTAAGTTTGCTTTTACTTCTTCTTTTGATAAATTAAGGCAATGTTTATCATACTTCACTATTTCTTTGCCATCTTCTTCATTTACAACACTCTTTAGGGTGCTTAATCTTTCTTTTGAACAGAAGCAGTAATAAGCTTCTCCCTTTTCTACCAATTGTTTTGCATACTCTAAGTAAATGCCTTGTGCCTGTCTCTCACTTTGTACATAGGGTCCAAATCCCCCATCCTTGTCCGGCCCTTCGTCATGGGTTAAGCCTGTAACTTTTAAGGTACGATATATAATATCAAGGGCTCCCTCTACAAATCGTTCCTGATCTGTATCTTCAATTCTAAGAAGGAAGTCTCCCCCTTCATGCTTTGCTATTAGGTATTCATATAAAGCAGTTCTTAAGTTACCTACGTGCATTCTTCCTGTTGGGCTGGGTGCATATCTGGTTCTGATTTTTGTCATATTCTTTCCTACTTTCTATCGTTTTATAGAGGTTACTCTCTATGAGTATTTTTATACGTTCTATTTATATACGTTCATTTATATACGTTCTATTTATATACGTTCATTTATATACGTTCTATTTATAGTACAAGGTAATATTATACCGAAACACTAAAATCTGTCAAGAGAATCATAAATCACATTGACAGGGAATCATAAATCACTTATGACACTAGAAATTATTCCTGTCATATTGTAATAATAAAGACACGAAAGGATATTAAGTGATTCGTTTATGGATAATCCTTCTATTCCTAGAGAGAATAATTATGGTACTTTGCAAGTAAGTGTAATTCAGGAGGCTAACAGAAAACCAGTTACAAATGCTCTTGTCCAAATTTATAAGGATACCGATTTTGTTAGCTTACTCTATGCATTCTTTACCAATGAAAATGGGTTAACTCCTACGGTTCATTTGCCTGCACCACCCATAGAGTACAGCCTCTATCCAAGTAATCAAAAACCTTATTCGGAGTATAATCTACGCATTGTATCCCCAGGCTTTCAGACAGTTGAAATCTACGGCACCCAGATATTTCCCACCATAGGTTCCATTCAACCTGTAGAAATGGCAATTGACACCGGACAAATGCAACCAAAAGTTATTCACATTGAGCCTCATGTTCTATATCGCCCATAAGACAATGAAAAGATTTGACATCAACAATAGGTAGATTGATGTCAAATCTTTAGCTGATTTTAGTAATATTGCTGCATATAATCATTCATGTTAAATCCATTACTTAACATTTGGTTATAAGTTGAAGTTAAGATGTAAACTATAACAACGATTGTAATTATAAGCATTAAAAGACTTGCTCGTGCCCAATTTTGTTTATTCTTAGGAGTTGAATTACTAAAAGACCAGACTAATAGCATAATTGGATAAGCAAATATTCCTACCACAGGAATATATAGTAATAGCATGCTTCCAAGCCAATTCCAGATAGAGATAGGTTTTTCTACTGCAGTTATATTCTCCGTATGTAAATTGTTTGGTTCCATGGTATTATAAGAAGACGTATACTCCTCTTTTAATTGCGTCGTATTCTGACGAAACGATGACCCACAATATTCGCAGAAATTAGCATTTTCATTATTGGTATTACGTCCACAAACAGTACAAATCATTTATGTCACCCTTTCAAAATTAATATGCAAATAAATTCAAATACAGTATATCATAAATTCTTTGAAGTAAATACTAAAAAAACAATTAAATATATAGGAATCCTGGTGTCATGAGTCTAATTAACACAAGAAAATGAATAGCTATAGATATATTTCATCTGGCTAGCCTTTCCACAAGGATATCTGGACCATCTGAATATATCCACAACTATTCATATCTTAACTCTCTAACTATCTGTTTTCATAGCTTCAATAGCACTAATTTTGGTAGCCCTGTTAGCCGGGTAATATCCGGATAAGACACCAACAAGAAATGCAAAACCTGCTGCAACAAAAGGTAGCCAAAATGGAATAATAGAAAATTTAGTATTCTCCATATTATACATATAGTTTGTTGACAACAATGCCTGGAATAAAGGCTGACCAAATTTGTTAATTGCGAAGGAGGCAAGATAACTTAACCCAATTCCAATGATGCCCCCAATTAAACCTATCATGCCAGCTTCAAATAAGAACAGTTTTTTAATATCTGTGATAACACATCCGAGGACTTTCATAATTCCAATTTCCTTGGTACGTTCATAAATTGACATAATCATTGTATTGGCAATATTAATGGCTGAAACCAGCATGGCAATGGCACCAATACCTCCAAGAACCATTTGCAGCATATTTGAAGTTTCTTGCATCGGTTCTAGAAACATGGCTACTGTGATTTTTATTCGCTCATAGTTTTCAATGGCAGAAAGAGCTTTTTTTCTATCTTCTGCATTTAGTGTATTGGCATATTTTTTGTATAATGTTCTAAAATAGTCAATGTCCATATAGCAGGAGTAATCATATTCCCAGTTATCTACTTTTTCCATAATGCCATAGTTTGTTAACTTTAAAGAAAATGGTTTTTTTCTTTCATTAACAACATACTCATATGGATTAAACTGAAAAGTTACCTTATCCTTTGTTAAGTCTATGGATTTTGTGGTATAGTTTCTTGAAGTAGGATTATAAAAATCAAGGAGTGTATCACTTCCAAACACTATATATTTATTATCCTGTTCTTTGGAATTAATATAGTTACCTTCGTCATCCATAATATTAGCTATACGCTCCACAGTAACAGTGGTCAGGCTTCCCTGTTCCATAACCTGGGATGTGAAATTCGTATTCATACCGATACCTATAGAAACCATAACAACAATGGATATGGTTCCAATAACCACTCCAATTACAGTTAATGCGGTTCTGGCTTTTCTACGACTTAGATTTCTAAGACCCATTTTAATCAAGTCACTAATCCTCATATAACTCAATTCCTTTTTTAATTTTTCTCTTAGCTAATACCACTCCAATGCCTACACTGATTGCTAATGTTAATAAAGTTATACCGGATACAAAAGTCCAACTGGAAAGGAGTGGGTCCTTAGGCCCAGCAGACATATCCCCAGGCATTTCACCTTCTATGTAGCCGCCATCCACATAGCCCCCATCTACATAACCGCCATCCACTTTCACGTCTGTTATGACTTCAGCTTCTGTTACAACCTCTTCAACAGCTGTTACTGTATTAACTTCTACTTTTTGGGCCATAATAGAGCCAGTAATTTGATTTTCTGGATTTAAAAATACCTTTATATTTAAAGCATTATCAATAAATACTTTCATTGTTACCTCCTTTCTGTGACCTAAATGCTTACTTAAATTGCTACTTTTATTAATCACCTAAATTAGCATCTTCAATTTTTCTTAATTTCCTTTTATGAGCTTTCAGAATTACTTTTCTTGTTGCTGGTACTCCTACTACAAAGATAAGGATTTGTAAGGTACCTTTTGATAACCCTTCCAGTGTGGGAATTACCTCTAATTCAGCATATTCTGAATATCCTGCTTCAACATTTCCTATAAAGTACATGCTTCCTGTATTCAACAAGAAATCTCCCTGCACTGTAGCATACACATTATTTAAGGTTGACTTACCCATATTATAAAATTCAAAAGTTAAAACTGTAGGTTGATTTATTACTGGAACATCCCAACTACCAACATAAACATTTTCAACTACTGGCCTTGCATTTTCTACTGCTTGTAGATTAATGGTTTCTGTAACTGTTTCACCAATTTCACCTGTAGCAGGGTTTGCTTCCGCCCCATCATATTCATATTCGATTTTGATTTCAATTGGATAAGCTTTTGTGGTTGCATCGGATTTTACTTTTAATTCAATGGAATTCTCTATCTTCTCACCTGCTGGAATCTGATTAATATAAAATGTGTTGCTGCCTTTCGTTACAGAAAAAATGTTATCTGCTTGAGATACGGTTACTTTAATATTTTTTGCATTTAATGATGTGTGCGTATTGTAAATATCAAATATAAAATTAAATGTATTTCCCGCTCTTAATTCTTCTACGTCCGTGGTAAAATTACTAATAATTAATTTTGGCTTACTTGCAGCAGTATCATCAACTGCAACTACTTCAAGATATAATTTACTGGTTTTTGTATATACTACGTCTGTATCATCACTATACGTTATTTTAACTGTTATCTCTTTTAAACCACTGGTAGCTTCTTTCGGAACAATAAGCGGAATTCTTACATCTCTTTTTGAATTATATTCCAAAGTTCCTACATCAATAGTATCTGCTGTATAATTTGGTATAAAGCTACTGGTGCCTAATCCCTCTACAGATACTTCAACATTTTCTGCATCTGCAACTCCTTCATTTTTAATTGTGGTAATCAGTACAAATTCACTACCTGATTTAAGTTCTCCTGCATACTTTGTACTCTCAATTTCAATGGCTGGAGTTAGATTGTTCTCAGTTATATTAATATATATCTTTGTTTCGTTGGTATAAACATTACCATCTATATCCTTATAATCTGTAAATATACTTAAGGTTTTCGTTCCGGGTGTAGCTGTGGCAGATACTGTTACCGGTAATTTTACACGATAAGTTTCGCCAGATTGCATTTTGCCTTCACTTCCTGCTTCCTGTTTTAACTTTGAATATTCAGGAATTAATCCTGCTGCTTCATAGCCTTCTACACGAAACATGGTATTGAAAGAAGATATTTCTCCTTCATTTTTAATGGTAAATGCTAATTCTGTTGTATTTCCAATGGTTGCGTTATTTAAGGAAACACTGTCAATGGTTAACTGGGCTGGCTCTTTTTCTTTTAAAATTACAAAGTTTACACTTGGTAAATCTATATTAAATGTTTCCTGACGATTTGTGTCAAGATTAAAACCTACGTACTCAATTTGAACTTTCATTTTTTTATTGCTTATTTTGGCAGTTTCTTTTACCTTTAAATCGAATTCAATATAAGTGGTAGAAAAATTAGAAATTCCTTTGGGTGGATTTGCTTCTGTATACCCTTCACCAGTTAATTTAATATTTTCTACATTAAACTGCATATCTGTAATATCTACAGATATTCTTGGATCTTGTATGTAATCTGCCGTTGCCCTTACAGGAAGTTTTACATGTGTTGTTTCTCCAGGAGTTCCAATAATATCTTCTACTTTTTCCGTAAATATAATTGTGTTTGAAGGGTTATAAACGGAACCCGCTTTCACAGGAAGCATATTTACTGCAAAACCGTTTATAAGGAATGCTGCAACTAAAATTACAATAACTAATTTTTTGATTCTTCTCATCTCTTTTCCCTCTTCTTTAATTATTCTCTATGATAACTTTGTTTCTAAAACTTCTATACTCTCAGTTGTTTCTATTTTTTCTTTGTTTTCTATACTCTCAACATTTTCAATTTTCTCTATGCTTTGAATCTTTCCATCCAAAATATTAATTACTTTATCAGCAAATTGTGCAACCCGCTTATCATGAGTAACCATAACAATGGTTTGATTATTTTCTTTTGCAATATTTCGAATTAATTTCAAAACTTCCATAGCAGTTTTTGTGTCTAAATTACCTGTAGGTTCATCTGCAAAAACAATTTCTGGCTTAGCTACAAAGGCTCTGGCAATACCAACTCTTTGCTGTTGCCCACCACTCATTTCTTTGGGTTTATGGTTCATTCGGTTTTCTAAACCAACCTGTTTCAACATATCTTTAGAAAGAGCACGCCTTTTTTTCGTCCTTACTCGTTTAAACACCAAAGGAAACTCCACATTCTCTAAGGCTGTCATAGAATTCATCAGGTTATAAGACTGAAATACAAATCCCAAATAACGTTGCCTGAACCTGGCCAGGCTGTTCTCACTCATTTTATGTATTTTCTGACCTTTTATTATAATCTGACCACCGGACAATTTCTCAATACCCGCCATAAGATTTAATAAGGTAGATTTCCCTGATCCCGAAGTACCAAGCAGGCAACAAAATTCGCCTTTTTGTATATCAAAACTTACGTCATCAACTGCATATATTTTTTCACTACCCATACGATATATCTTTTTAACATTTTTAACCTGAATTATAGTATTATTCTGGTTCTGCACCCCATATCACCTTCCACCTTATTATAATTCTTAGCATTCTAATCCAATCATACTCTAAACATCTTAAATAAAGACTAGTTTAATTCTTACATTTTTATTACTTTTTGTTATATTATACCATATTTTTTTATTGTGGTATTCCGTTTTTATAAGAATTAAAAAACATGTGTTACATAAAAAGAAACACATATAGTTATAAACTAATTTGTTCTTATTCCTGCCGCACATGTTTGTTTATTATTACAATTTTACTTGATCTTTTTTATTCTGATTCTCCAGAATCTGACCTAATTCTTTTTTCTCTAATCTTAAATCAATAAATCTTACAAACAATAACTTAATTAATGCACCTACAGGAACTGCTAATAACATTCCGAGTAAACCGCCCATGGCACTACCAAATATTAAAGAGATAATAACTAATACCGGGTGAATTTGAATACTATGGCTTAACAGTTTTGGTGCGATAATATTGCCATCCACTGTTTGTATAATGAATAAAGCAATTATTGCTATAATTAATACCTGATACTGACCATTAATCAGGCAAATCAAAGTCGTACTAATATAGGCAACAAAAGGCCCCACATAAGGAACAAGATTTCCTATTCCTGCAAGTACCCCTATTATAAAAGCAAATTTTACTCCTATAACAGATAAAGTTAAGCTAATTAACATCATCATAATAGCTGCATCGGTTAATTGTCCTCTGATATAACCTGAAAATACCTGATCTGCATCTGAAAGAAATAACCTTACCCGGTTATTCCACTTTTCACTAAATAGAGCTTTTCCAACTTTATTGATAAAATCTTTAATTATTACGCCATCAATCATAAAATAGATTCCTATGATTAACGAAAATAAAAAGGTTGTGACATAAGATGTTATATTACTAATGGATGTTAAAAAAGATGTACCAAATTCTTTTAGTCCTGTCATAATATTCCCACCGATTTCACTTACATATTGTGTTACCATATCGGATTCAATATTTAATTGATCTAATTTTAATATAATAGAATTAATAAAATCATTGATACCTTTAATAAAAGAATCTACAATGATGACAATGTCATCTAATTTTGCCAAGCGCATCTGATCTGTAATACTAAATATCAGAATGGATATAATTCCGGTTAAAATAGCCATGATAATTATTAAAGTTAAAAAAACTGCTAAGGTTCTGCTTCCTTTTAGCTGCCTATTTTCTTTTCCAATGCGAACTTTATCGAATTGAGCTTCAAAGTAATTAACAATGGGATCTAGCAAATAAGCAAAAACAAATGCCAAAATAATAGGCTTTGCTACCCTTGCTAACCAACCAAGTCTTATCATAATTTCTTTTAAAATCAAAGGTGCATTCTGAGCAATAAGACTTAGGCTGTAAATAATAATGGCTGTAATAATCACATAAATTGCAATTATTGTGTATTTCTTATTCATCTTGTCATTGAATTTCATAAAATCTCCTTATAATATTGAAGGTAATTGTGACAGGGTGTCCATCACAATTACCCCTAAATTTCTTTCTATTATATAAACTTATGCTCTTTCAACATAACTTTTAATGCAATCCACACTATTATCAATTCCAATGAAATCACTTCTTAAAGAAAGATGGTAGTTTTCTGCACGCCCCCATTTTTCGCTGGCATGATAGTTATAATAATTTGCCCTTCTTTTATCAATTTTAGCAACTTCATCTTCGACTTTATTGGCTGCCAAATTATCTATTAACATAGCTCTTTTTTTTCTAAACTCAAAATCCGCCCATATAAATACATTAATAACATTTGGCATATCCTTTAGTACATAATCTGCACATCTTCCAACAATTACACAGGGTCCCTCCTGGGCTACCTTTCGTATTACATCAGATTGGGCCAAATAAATTCTATCATCCAGTGAAAGATGAGCAAATCCAAGATCTTGATTTCCATAGGCGTTCATTCCCATGGCAATAGAATAAAGTAAACTGTTTGTTGCCTTTCTCTCTGCATTCTCAAATGCAGCTTTTGCAAACCCGCTTTCTTCTGCTGCACGTTCAATTAATTCATGATCATAGAAAGGAATTCCTAATTTTTTCGCCAGCTTTTGCCCGATTTCTCTTCCGCCACTACCATATTGCCTGCTTATTGTAATTATATTCTTCATAACAATCACTCCATTCTTTTACTTTGAGAATATCTATGGGTGTTTTTATTTATTATACCATAATTTAGGCTTTTTGGAAATACAATTTTCCTTTGGGATTTCCTATTGACATTATAATTAGCAATTAGTATACTTTTATTTGGTCTTTTTTTGTGCGTATTACATTGCAGTACTCCCATTAATGATTTCAGGAAGGTTAGGGTATCATAATGAATTTAATTGAATTATTACTGATTGCTGTAGGAGTATCTATGGATGCATTTGCTGTTGCAATTTGTAAAGGTTTGTCCATGCCTAAAGTTACGGTAAAAAAAGCAGGAACCGTTGGTTTATATTTTGGTGTTTTTCAAGCTGGAATGCCACTTATTGGGTATCTCCTTGGAATACAGTTTCGTGATATTATTTCTTCTGTTGATCACTGGATTGCTTTTCTACTGCTAAGTTTGATTGGGGTAAACATGATAAAAGAATCCATGGAAAATGAAGCATGTCCAACCGATAATCTGGACTTTAAAAGTATGATTATGCTTTCCTTAAGCACTAGCATTGATGCATTGGCAATTGGCATTACTTTTGCATTTTTAAATGTTACTATTATCCCAGCCGTTACTTTTATTGGATTAACTACATTTACCATCTCAATTGCAGGGGTATTAGTCGGTAATTTTTTTGGAACCAGATTTAAATCAAGAGCTGAGCTGGTTGGCGGACTTGTTCTTATTGGTATGGGATTAAAGATACTTTTAGAACATCTGGGGATTATTATATGATTTGTTTTCATATTTGTATACTTCAGCAAATTTTGTTTATAATATGATTAGGGTGTTTAAGTTCACTTATGCACCTATAAAAGCAGCATTTCGGAACAGGCAAAGGTTTAATCACAAATTAGGGAGATGGTTGTCTTGGACTACGTATTTTCTCAAAAAATGTAATTAAATAATGGCCAAAAAAAAGAGGGATAACTTATTTATAAGTTGTCTCTCTTTTATTTGTTATATACATCAATTATATGATGTTGGAATCAAAAGTCTAACTTTATATATAAAAGTGAATAACAACGTATATATATACATCTGGACTTGCCTTTCCCTTCGGATGGTCTGCGCCATCTGAATATATATACGCAGTTATTCACAACTTTACGTTTTAAATGACTTTTGATCCCAACATCATCATTATTTATTTAAACAAATGAATGGTTCCTTCATCATTCATCTTTTTAACAATAGTAGCTGTTACAGGAAGCATAAATAAACCAACAACTCCAAGAAGCTGAGCTCCCACGAATATACAAATCAGTGTTACAACAGGGTGCAGACCAATCTGCTGCCCTACAACTCTTGGCTCCAGAGTTTGTCTTACTACTGTTATTACAATATAAAGAATGAGCAGTCCAATGCCTAATTTATTTATGCCAAAGACAAAGGCAATCATTGCCCATGGGAGTAACACTGCACCAGTTCCAAGGATTGGAAGCACATCTACAATTGCAATCAATGCACCAAGCAGAAAAGGATTTGGAATATGAAGTATGTGTAAACCTATAGATAGTTCAATAAATGTGATGCTAATCAAAGTTGCATAGGCTCTAAG
>JAQSYR010000016.1 GCA_029256035.1 Anaerocolumna sp.
ATAAGAACTACGAACCATTTTAACTACATTTAATACATTTGCAGAATGCCCATGAGCAGTATCAATAACGATTGCATCTACTTTAGCTTTTACCAATGCATCTACTCGTTCTAAAATATTTGACGTAACTCCAACCCCGGCTGCACAAAGTAATCTTCCTTGTGAATCTTTTGCTGAACTTGGATATTTTATTTGTTTTTCAATATCTTTTATTGTAATTAAGCCTTTTAAATTACCGTCTTTGTCTACGATTGGAAGTTTTTCTTTACGTGCTTTTGCAAGAATCTTCTTAGCCTCATCTAGTGTGATTCCTTCTGGAGCAGTGATTAAACCTTCTGAAGTCATAGATTCTTTGATTTTTTTTGTAAAATCAGTTTCGAATTTTAAATCACGATTTGTAATAATACCAACCAGTTTTTTTCCTTCCGTAATGGGAACACCTGAAATTCTGTATTTTGACATTAAATCATTGGCATCTTCTAATGTATGTTCTGGTGACAAATAAAAGGGATCTGTAATAACTCCGTTCTCTGAACGTTTTACCTTATCAACCTCTTCTGCTTGCTGCTGGATTGACATGTTTTTGTGGATTACACCTATACCACCTTGCCTAGCCATAGCAATAGCCATTCTATGCTCAGTAACTGTGTCCATACCAGCACTCATCATAGGAATATTTAATTTGATTGACTGGGTTAAATAGGTAGAAACATCTACTTGATTTGGTATTACTTCAGAGTAAGCTGGTACTAGTAAGACGTCATCAAATGTAATTCCTTCACCGATAATAGTTCCCATTTTACGTATCCTCTCTTTCTTAATTTATACTTATTGGTTGTCCTTTTTTGTTAATTTTTAAAAGTATAACGAATAACATTCCACTTGTCAACTACTATTGAATGATTCGTAGTCTTTTCCAGGGATACACTTTTTAATTTCTTCCGTATGTAACGGACATTTGTTTGTGTGGCATAACGGATAATAAAAAAGTAGTACATAGTTAGTTAAAAACTTACTATGTACTACTGTATTATCTATTTCGTTAATAGTTTTTATTAATAAAAATCATTAATATTCCTCATTATTATTCCGTTTTCTTTTATTAGTATTCAAGAACTTTTCTAGGATTTTTCATCTTAATGCATTGAATCATATTAGCATTTGGCTCAAATAATATCTTAACTTTTCCTTCTTCTTTTTTTGTAATCAAAGCATATCGTTTTGCTTCCTTGCTGCCAGAGCTAAAATCCTTTACTGTTTTTATTGCATGATTGAAATTATCCAAGGAATGGGAATCTTCCGGTGCCATTATGTCTACTTGTTCAAACTCAACTCTTAACATTGTTTTTCGTCTGGAATTCCCCATGATTTTATCAAAATCTAATTGTCCGTCACAATAGATATATTCATATTCAACATTTAGTTTTGGGAAAAAATAAGCAGCAATTGCAATCAGTATTACAGCAAAGATAAGTACAAAGGTACTTACAAAAGATAGTGCGACTGCTATTCCTATTAAAAATATCAAGAGGAACCGAATCAATGTTACCCCTACTGTTTTTTGTTTTTTTACTCCTGCTTCTGCATAAATCTCACTCATTTTGCTATCCTCCTCCCACTATCCAAAGTAAAATTAATACCTTTCACGTATTTCTCATATGATATTATACTAAAATTACTAACAAATAGAAAGCCTAAATTTCTATTTGTTAAATGAAAATAAGAGGCTGCTGTAAAACGATTTAACAGAAACGTCTAATTTCTCTTAGTTTCGTTTTACAGCAGCCCCTTTTTATTATATTAGTAAGAATTACATCATTCCCATACCTGGGCCGCCAGCTGGCATTGCAGGTTCATTTGATTTAATATTAGCAACAACTGATTCGGTTGTTAATAAAGTAGAAGCAACACTAGTTGCATTTTGAAGAGCACTTCTAGTAACTTTAACTGGATCTAAGATTCCCTTAGCAACCATATCTACATACTCTTCTTTTAATGCATCAAAGCCTACTCCTGGGTTCTGGTCTTTTACCTTGCTAATTACTACAGAACCTTCTAAGCCTGCATTGTAAACTATACTATATAAAGGAGCCTCTAAAGCCTTTAATATAATATTCGCGCCTGTCTTTTCATCACCTTCCAAAGCAACTGCTAATTTGGACACTTCTTTTGTAGCATGAATAAATGCAGAACCACCACCTGCAACAATTCCTTCTTCCACTGCTGCTCTTGTAGCTGCAAGTGCATCTTCCATACGAAGTTTCTTTTCTTTCATTTCAGTTTCTGTTGCAGCACCTACTCGAATAACAGCAACTCCACCAGCTAATTTTGCTAGTCTTTCCTGTAATTTTTCTCTATCAAAATCAGATGTTGTTTCCTCAATCTGCGCTTTAATTTGACTAATTCTAGCTTTAATATCTTCTTTAATGCCTTCACCGTCTACAATGATAGTATTTTCTTTTTGTACTTTCACAGATTTAGCACGGCCAAGTTGTTCTAATGTAGTTTCTTTTAATTCTAAACCTAATTCATCAGATATTACAGAACCACCTGTTAGGATAGCAATATCTTGTAACATAGCTTTTCTTCTATCGCCATAGCCTGGTGCTTTTACTGCAACTACAGTGAAGGTTCCTCTTAATTTATTAATAACTAAGGTAGTTAATGCTTCACCTTCTACATCTTCCGCAATAATTAATAATTTTGCTCCTGTTTGAACTACCTGCTCAAGTAATGGAAGAATTTCCTGTATGTTAGAAATTTTCTTATCTGTAATTAAGATGTATGGGTTTTCAAGATTAGCTTCCATTTTATCCATATCTGTAGCCATATAAGCAGATACATAACCTCTATCAAACTGCATACCTTCTACAAGATCTAATTCAGTTCTCATAGTCTTGGATTCTTCAATTGTAATTACTCCATCATTTGATACTTTTTCCATTGCATCAGCAACCATTTCACCAACTGCATCATCCCCTGCTGAAATAGCAGCTACTCTTGCAATTTGCTCTTTTCCTGAGATTTTAGAGCTCATTTTAGTGATTGCATCTAATGCTGCTTCTGTTGCTTTTTGCATACCTTTTCTTAAGATAATAGGATTTGCACCAGCAGCAAGGTTTTTCATACCTTCATTGATCATAGCCTGAGCCAATACAGTTGCTGTTGTAGTTCCATCTCCTGCTACGTCATTTGTCTTTGTAGCGACTTCCTTCACTAATTGAGCACCCATATTCTCAAATGGATCATCTAATTCAATTTCTTTTGCAATGGTAACACCATCATTTGTGATTAATGGAGCACCAAAAGATTTATCTAATACAACGTTTCTTCCCTTTGGTCCTAATGTAACTTTAACTGTATTTGCTAATTGGTTAACTCCGGATTCTAGAGCAGCTCTTGCCTCTGCACCGTATTTAATCTCTTTTGCCATATTAACATCCTCCTATAAATTATTCTTCAACAACCGCTACAATATCATTTTGTTTTACTACAATAAATTCTTCATCTCCAAGTTTTACTTCAGTTCCGGCATATTTAGAGTAAATTACTTTATCTCCTACCTTTACCTGCATGGTAACTTCCTTACCATCAACAACTCCACCCGGTCCAACAGCAACAACTTCAGCCTGCTGTGGTTTTTCTTTTGCCTGACCTGGTAATACGATACCTGACTTTGTTGTTTCTTCTGCTAATAGTTGCTTTAAAACTACTTTGTCTCCTAATGGAACTAACTTCATAACATTTCCTCCTTAAACTATAATTAATTTCTAAAGGCTTCGTTATAAAACTCCGAATGAATTGCCTTATTATTTTTATGTTATTAGCACTCACTTCAATTGAGTGCTAACTGATAAACTATATATTAGTAAATTTGCATTTAATATGCAAACTTACTACCGTTTTAAATATGGTCAATTTCCTATTATTTTTTATTTTACCTATCATATACTCTTTTTATCTCTATTTTTCTCACTTTTTTAAATCCTATTTTTTCAGAACAATTACTATATAAAAGATACCCAAAAAATTGATTTTCAATCCTTTATGTAAATATTTAACCCCTAAATAACATATCCACATTGATATCTGGTATTTATCTATCTTTTAATAATTCTTTTAAATCTCTCGCTTTGGACTTAATTCGTTCATTTGCGTTTCTAGAAATAAGAACTTTTGAAATCCATCTGCTGGATTCATCGTATTTTCCAGTTCTTCTTGCTAAATCAGCCATTAGGTATGTAATTGTATTTTCATCCATTCCACACATTGGGAACATTTCTTTTGAGAAAGCTTCCTCAAAACCAGTATAGGCATTGGTTAAAAACTCAAGTTCTTCCTTTTGTAATTCTTTAATTGCCTGGGCATTATCTCCCTTACCTTCTGCTGCTTCCAGTGCTAGTTGTTCTGCTTTACCACGAATTAACCATGCAGTTTTCAAGCAGGTATAGGCACGTTCACTTAATTTACTTCGTTTCACTATGGTATTAACTAAAGCAAGTTTATGTCTTACAATTGCATCGTCATATGTAAGGATCTCTCCTTCATCAGAGAGTCCTTTAAACGAAGATGATATATTTTCTCTTATAAGTTTCGCTTGTGGCGTAGTCATGTAGTTAAAAAATCTGTTTAACGCTGCATATCCGCAATTAGGACAAGCAATTCCATCATATTTTAAGGAATCGACCAGTTGGTACTTTGGTCTTAAATCCGTATCTGCAGAAATCAATTTGACTTTACCTGTTTTAACCGTCTTCATTTTAAATTCTTTTTCACAAACAGGACAAGTATGATTTTTATCAAATAAAAAATCGGCTTCCGTTATTACTGTTTTTTCAACATTTTCCTGTGCTTGCTTATTATTCTTTTCATTAGAAGTGTATATATCTAAGTCTGACATCTTGCCAAGTCCAAAAGCTTCTAACCCTGAAAATAAATTAGCCATTTGTTTTCCTCCTCTAAACCGGTTTATACGAACTTTTCAGTGATACAATTCTATTAAATACTAAATGTTCCTCAGAGGAATCTTTTCCATCCACACAAAAATATCCATTTCTCAAGAATTGAAAACTATCGTAAGCCTTTGCATTTTTTATGCTTGGTTCAATATAGCACTCCTTTAATATGGTTAAAGAATTAGGATTCAAGTTTAGACTTCCGTCTTCATTATAGACACCTTTTTCTTCATCCACGATATTTTCATACAATCTAACTTCTGCCTTTATGGCTGTAGGAGCCGCAACCCAGTGAATGGTACCCTTAACTTTACGTCCAGCAAACCCGGATCCACTTCTTGTTTCAGGATCATAGGTACAATGAACTTCTGTTACTTTACCTGTTTCATCAGTAACATAATCTGTACAAGTAACAAAGTACCCGTGCATAAGTCTTACTTCATTGCCTGGGAAGAGACGAAAATACTTTTTCGGTGGTTCAATCATAAAGTCTTCTCGGTCAATATATAATTCACCACAAAAAGGAACCTTTCTTTGACCCATATCTTCATTTTCCTGATTGTTCATTACGTCTACATACTCAATCTGATCTTTTGGATAATTTGTAATTACTAACTTAATAGGATCTAATACAGCCATAATTCTAGGTTTTTTCAATTTTAAATCTTCTCTGATACAATATTCTAACATAGAGTAATCAACCGAACTTTGGCTTTTTGAGATACCGCACATCTCCATAAACATTTTAATAGATTCCGGAGTAAAACCTCTTCTTCTTAATGCACTGATAGATACCAGTCTAGGATCATCCCAGCCATCAACAATTCCTTCTTCTACTAACTTTTTAATATATCTTTTACCAGTAATAACATTGGTTAAATAAAGCTTTGCAAATTCAATCTGTTTTGGAGGGTTCTTATATTCTAATTCATTCACAACCCAGTCATATAAAGGTCTGTGATCTTCAAATTCCAGGGTACAAATTGAGTGAGAAATTCCTTCAATTGCATCTTCAATAGGATGAGCAAAATCATACATTGGATAAATACACCATTTATCACCTGTGTTATGATGGGTCATTCTTGCGATACGATAAATAATAGGGTCTCTCATGTTTATATTAGGAGAAGCCATATCTATTTTGGCTCTTAATACTTTTGCTCCATCTGGAAATTCCCCATTTTTCATACCTTCAAATAATTTTAAATTTTCTTCTACGGATCTGTCTCTATAAGGGCTATTCTTGCCAGGTTCTGTTAATGTTCCACGGTATTCACGGATTTGCTCAGGTGTTAAATCACAAACATAAGCCTTATTCTTTTTAATTAATTTAATTGCACCTTCATACATCTGGTCAAAATAGTTAGAAGCAAAGAACAATCTATCTTCAAAGTCACCGCCAATCCACTTTACATCTTCAATGATGGACTGAACAAATTCTGTTTTCTCTTTCGTAGGATTTGTATCATCAAATCGCAGATTAAATTTACCACCATACTTCATGGCAAGGCCATAATTTAAAATAATAGACTTGGCATGTCCAATATGCAGATACCCGTTAGGCTCTGGTGGAAATCTTGTCATAACTGTAGTGCAACGGCCTTCCTTTATATCTTTTTCTATGATTTGCTCTATAAAGTTCTTGGATACAGTCTCCTGTTTATTATCTTCATCACCCTTAATATTATCATTCATCTTCACATCTTCGTTACTTGCAAGCTTGCCTTCTTTATCCATGGCAGTTCCTCCTTCAAAGCAGTACATCAATAAGGTATATAATACCACAATTATTTTTAATAGTCAAAGCAGATATTGGCTAATTAATCATAGTAGAAATAAGCTAATACTCATAGTAGCTATAGGCTAATACTCATAGTAGGCGCCAATTACAACATGATTCGGATACTTATTGGCTATACTTTTACTGTATCTTGTAAAGAACAGATAGTTTCCTATGTTATTTTCTCCATTTAAAGCTGCTTTCGCTGCTTTAATGCATTGTTCCATCTGTTTCTTTTGAGCATCACTTGAGTATTTTTTAGTATCATATAATTCTAAAGCGCGGTCCATTGGGCTTACACCATTACTATTATCCTTAATAACGCTAAACTGAACACCCCATTTATCGTCATATATTACTTCCTTAATGGTATCTACATGCCAAAATTGTTTGCTGGTTGTACGATTAATAACAACATTGGCTACTGCAAGTTTTCCTTTATAAGACTGGTTACCAGCTTCTGCATATACTAGAGCAGATAAAAGTCTTAATTCAGATTTGGTATAGTTTGCTTCTGTTGTTGTCTTTGTAGTAGTTGTAGCTTTGGTCTCAGTGGCAGTTGCTGCTTTTTCCTGATCTTCATCGCCTGTAACATCAGCTTCTTTATTCACTTCCACTTCATCAGCATCAGTTTCTGTTGCTTCATCTGTTTCTTCGGTAGTCTCTGTATCAGATATTGTTCCAGTTAAAGAAGTCTGCTCTGTTTCTTCTATATCAGTTTCTGTTGTATTTATTTCATTGGTATTACTGCTGGTTTCCACAGGTGCAGTATTCGTGGTCTCTTCTGCATATACAGCAATGGATGTAGTTCCTATAGCGAAGCTTACTGCCATTAGCATACACATGATTAACTTTCTTGCTTTCATTCTGTGCTCCATTCTCCGTAATAATTTTTCTTTTACTTTATTTCAAATATAGTTGGTAACATTTTGTTAACAATTACTTAATAAGTATAACATATCTAATATAAAAATCAACCACTTTTTCTCGCCTTTTTTTGCACTAGATGGTTCAGATTACCTATTTTCTCCCATTTGTTAACAAATTATTTCACAGCTGTAACCAGAGGACTATTTATTAAAAGATTGTGTACTTTTACCTAGTAAAATATTCATTTTCTGAGTGAAAAATTTTCTCCCTATGAAGTAATCTTACAGAAATACTTAATTTCATGTAATTTGCTTGTCAGCCTCTGACCCCTACCTTAAATTGCATTAGTTAGAATATATAGAATAAAAAGAAAAAACCGGGATCCTATAAGGGAATCCGGTTCTCTCTTTGAAGTATAACTTTATTATCAACTATTAACTTAACACTTTTGATTCGTCAATTTTAAAGAATCAACATGAAATATTATGAAATTATGAATTGTTCTTACTTCTTACATATTCTTTTAAAAAATCCAGGAGGATTTTCATTTCTTCCTCCGTTCCAATGGTAATACGCAGGTAGTTATTAATTCTTGGCTTATTAAAATAACGAACGAAAATGTTTTTCGTACGTAATGCAGCAAAAATTTCAGCTGCTGGTATAAATTCATGGGTGGCAAATATAAAGTTAGCCTTGGATTCTGGCATGGAAAATCCAAGTTTCTTCATTTCTTCTATCACATATTCTCTGGTATTCACAATTTTATTAATGCATTCTTTAAAATATCTATCATCCTTTACAGCTTCAACTCCTAAATATAAAGAAGGCTGATTCATTGTATAGGAATTAACAGAGTATTTTACATTATGAAGTGCGCTTATTAAATCCGAATGCCCAATGGCATATCCAATTCTCATACCCGCCATAGAACGTGATTTGGAAAAGGTCTGAACAACCAATAAGTTATCATATTCCTTAATTAATTCCATAGCACTAGTACCGCCAAAATCAATGTAGGCTTCGTCTACTATAACGATAGAACGCTTATTGTGCTCTAAAATATCTCTAATAAATGATAAATCTTCACATACAGAGGTTGGAGCATTGGGATTGGCAATAACAATGCCCCCATTTTCCTTATAATAATCTTCTTTCTTAATGCGAAGAGTTTCATCTAGTGCTGGTGTTTCATAAGGTATTTTATAAAGTCCTGCCCATACATCATAAAACGAGTAAGTAATATCCGGAAATAAAATCGGCAAATTTGAATTGAAGAAGGTTAAAAATGCCATAGAAAGCACATCATCAGAGCCAACTCCAACGAAAACCTGATCTGTTCCTACCTTATAATAATCAGCTAATACATTACCTAATATTATTGATGTAGGATCCGGATACAGTCTTAATTTATCAACATTAAATTCTTCCAAGGCTTTTAACACACCTGGTGCCGGGGGATATGGATTTTCATTGGTGTTTAACTTTACCATATCTGGTAAATTCGGTTGTTCCCCTGGTACATAAGGTACTACTTGTCTAATATTTTTTTCCCATTCTCTCATTTCAGGCTCCATTCCTGCAATTTGCGCATCTTCTCTCATTTCGGACTACATTCCTGCAATTTGTGCATCTTTACTTTTTATATTCTTCTGCTAGTTTTTTGAATCCTGGCAATGATCGCTCTATGGTAGAATAATCAACACAATAAGCGATTCTGCAATATCCGGGGCACCCAAAAGATGAACCAGGAACAATAAGAATATTATGTTTTTTTGCAGCATTAGCAAATGCCTTGTCGTCATCTTCCAAAGCCTTTACAAACAGATAAAAGGCTCCCTGGGGCTTAACGCAGGTATATCCATATTCAATCAGACTATGATATAAGAGCTCACGGTTGCGATTGTATGCATTGATATCAATTTCTGCATCCAGACATTTTGCCACAACCCTTTGCATTAAGGAAGGGGCATTTACATATCCCAAAATACGATTTGCTACATTGGCTCCACCGGATACTTCAGCAAAATCATCTACTTCACTAGGTATTACCAAGTAACCGATTCTTTCTCCCGGTAAGGATAGTGATTTACTAAAGGAATATCCAACAATGGTATTCTTATAATACTTGGTCAAATAAGGTACCTGGATTCCATCATAGGCAAGTTCTCTATAAGGTTCATCTGCAATCAAATAAATGGATGTACCAAGTTCCTTCTCCTTGCGACTCATAATAGCTGCAAGTTCTACAATTGTCTCTTCCGAATAAACTACACCTGTTGGATTATTTGGAGTATTAATAATTACAGCTTTGGTGGTTTCATTAATTTTATTTTCAAATTCCCTTAGATTAGGCTGAAAATTAATTGTATTAGGAGGAACTACTACTAATTCACCGTTAAAATTATCTACATAATTTCGGTATTCTCCAAAGAAAGGAGCAAATGTTATGACTTGATCCCCAGGATTGAGTAGTGTTTTTAATATAACATTCAAACCGCCAGCCGCTCCTACCGTCATTAAAATGTTTTCTGCATGAAAGGAAGTAGCAAACTTTCTATTTATGGATTTTGCAATTCCATCTCTTACATCTTCATATCCAGAATTGTTCATATACCCGTGAACAAGATTGGTATCTTCCGTATTAATAATATCAAGAATTGCTTCCTTAATCTCTTGTGGAGGCTTGGCACTTGGATTACCCAGACTAAAATCATACACATTTTCAGCCCCATAGATGGCAGCCAGCTTCTTACCCTCTTCAAACATTGCACGGATTACAGAACTGTTTTGAACCAGTCCAACCATTTTTTTTGAAATCATGTTTTGCCCTCTTTCTTTCTGCATTTATTATCAGTAACTTCTGTCAGTATCCATATAATAACGTACTGTTCTAAATCTTTACTGTGTCCAAAAATATTATAATAAGATTACAATAAAAAGGAGGTTGTTGCAAGCAAAAAATTGGCTTGTTGCAACAACCCCTCTAGCTGTTTACTTAACACATAATGGATAATACCTGACTGATTTCTTACTTTAAGCGAATGTCAATGTAACTCTTTACAATTTCTACGCACTTATCAAATCCAAGTTGTTTTGTATCAAGGCACAAGTCATAATTTTTAACATCTTCCCATTTTCTACCAGTGTAGTATTTGTAATATTCAGCTCTTCTACGATCTGTTTCTATTACTTTCTTCTCTAATTCTTTTGGAGAAAGAGTGAACATATCTTTTAATCTAATGACACAATCTTCTAAAGATGCATGGACAAATATTTTAATTACATTGGGATTGTCTCTTAAAATATAGTCTGCACATCTGCCAACAATAACACAGGATTCTTCTTCTGCAAGATCTTTAATTACTTTAGCCTGAAGGTTAAATAAGTTATCATTAGAAATAAAATCTTCCTTATCTGGAGGAATTAATTCGCCCTTATATTCTTTCTTAATTACTTTATATAATAGGCTTTGTTTTAATTGTTCATCCACTCTCCCAAATAAGTCTTCATTAATTCCACTATCATCGGATGCCAGTCGTAGAAGCTCTCTATCATAATAGTGAATTCCTAACTCTTCTGCTAACATCTTTCCAATTGTTTTACCACCACTACCATAACCTCTAGCGATTGTAATTACAAAATGCTTCATAGAAAACCTCCTCATTATGGATAGTTTATTCTCCTAAATATGCCTTCTTAACGGAATCATCATTCATTAATTCTTTGGCATCTCCACTTAATACTATATTTCCTGTTTCTAATACATATGCACGATCAGCAATGGATAATGCCTTTTTTGCATTCTGTTCTACTAATAATACAGTAGTACCACTTTCACTAATTTCCCTGATAATATCAAAAATTTCAGATACAAATAATGGAGAAAGACCCATAGAAGGTTCATCCATTAAAATGATTCTTGGATGAGACATAAGTGCCCTTCCCATAGCTAGCATCTGCTGTTCACCACCACTTAGTGTACCAGCTATCTGATTTTTTCTCTCTTTTAATCGTGGAAATCTTTTATATATCATTTCCAGTGTATTATCGATCTCTTTCTTGTCACTTCGGGTATAAGCTCCCATTTTGAGATTCTCCAACACTGTTAATTCAGCAAAGATTCTTCTTCCTTCCGGCACATGAGCCATACCCAAAGAAACTATCTTGTGGGCAGGAATTTTTATTAAGTCATTACCTTCAAAGTCAATACTTCCGGATTTGGGAGAAATTAAACCGGTTATGGTATGCAAAATTGTTGTTTTGCCTGCACCATTGGCTCCAATCAGTGCTATTACTTCACCTTCATTCACTTCAAAGGAGATTCCTTTTATCGCCTGAATTACTCCATAATATACATTTAAATCTTTAATTGTTAACATTGCCATCGGAATTACTCCCTCCTTTTATATCACATCATTCACCAAGGTAAGCTGTGATTACCTCAGGATTATTTAGTACTTCTTCAGGAACTCCGGTTGCAAGCTCTGTACCAAAATTAAGAACTAATATTTTCTCACAGATACCAGTAACCAGTTTCATATCATGTTCTATTAATAAAATAGTTATGTTATACTTATCACGCACAAGACGAATGGTTTCCATTAGTTCTGCTGTCTCATTAGGATTCATTCCTGCAGCTGGCTCATCTAATAATAATAACTTAGGATTGGTAGCAAGTCCTCTGGCTATCTCCAACTTTCTCTGCTTACCATATGGCAGGTTACTTGCCAGGTAAGAAGCCTGCCCGTCTAAATCAAATACTTTTAAAATCTCCATTGCCTTTTCATTCATCTGCTTCTCTAACTGATAGTAACTTGAAGTACGAAAAAAGCTGGTAATCAATGAATATTTTACTTGATTGTGTAGGGCTGCTTTTACATTATCTAAAACTGTCATCTTTTTGAACAATCGGATATTCTGAAAGGTTCTGGCAATACCGGTTTGGCAGATTTCAGAAGGAGACTTGCCTACTATATCTACTCCATCTAGCTTTATTGTACCTGTAGTTGGACGGTATACCCCTGTTAATAGGTTAAAGATGGTTGTTTTTCCTGCTCCATTTGGTCCTATGAGGCCATATAATTGGCCTTTTTCTATATTAAGATTGACATCATCAACTGCTCTGAGTCCCCCAAAGGAAATTCCTAAGTTTTTTACTTCCAATAAAGACATACAATCCACCTTCTTCCTTATTTCGCTTTATTTCTGGTTAGCTTCGGCAATTTAGGCAACTTGCCGCTTTCTTCTAATCTTGTTCGAATACCTGATGAGTTAAATAACATCATTGCGATTAAAACAACTGCATATAATAACATTCTAAAATCATCTGCTGCACGTAGTACCTCAGGTAAAAAAGTAAGAATGGCTGCTGCAATTATGGAACCTCGAATACTACCCATTCCACCTAATACCACAATAACCAGTATCTCAATGGATTTATTATAGTCAAAATCTGCTGGCTTTAGAACACTTAAGTTGTGTCCATAAAGCACACCTGCAATACCAGCAAAAAATGCAGCTATAACAAAAGCCATAACTTTATATTTACTAACTTTAAGGCCAATAGATTCTGCTGCCACATAGTTATCACGGATTGCAGAAATTGCTCTTCCATGTCTTGAATTCACAAGATTATAAATAATGATTATAGTTAAGACAACCATAGCATAAACCCAGACATAATTAGTGTAACGAGGTATTTTAGATAACCCCATAGCTCCCCCTGTAATACCAAGGAAATTAATAATTGATCGAATAATTTCATTAAATGCCAATGTAACAATTGCCAGGTAATCTCCTTTTAGACGTAAAACAGGAACACCAATTAATACACCAAAAATTGCAGCAATGGAACCACCAACAATTAATGCAATAATAAACTCAGCAACTTCAGGCATATTTAGATTAAGTGTAATTAAAGCTCCTGTATAAGCTCCAATTGCCATAAATCCAGCATGACCTAAAGATAATTCTCCCAAGAACCCAGTAGTTAAGTTTAACGAAACCGCCAAAATGATATAAATGCCAATAGGTACAATCAATGATTTATACTGACGATTTAAAAGACTTCCTTCTGCTAATAACATAACTACGAAAAAGCCAAGAATAATTCCTGCTGTTATGAAAAGATTTTTCTTAGTAAATGCACTATGGTTTTTATTACTTTTTATATTCTGCATGTCCCACCTACACTTTCTCAATTCTGTTCTTGCCAAGAAGTCCTGATGGTTTCACCAGAAGAACTAGAACTAATACACCAAAAACAATTGCATCTGTAAGTTCTGAAGATATATAGGCTTTTGATATGCTTTCAATAACGCCAAGTAATACTCCGCCAATCATAGCACCAGGTACACTTCCAATACCACCTAATACTGCGGCTACAAATGCCTTAATTCCAGGAAGGGCTCCCAATGTTGGTTTGATAGACTGATACTGACAGACAAATAAAATTCCTGCAACTGCTGCTAAAGCAGAACCAATAGCAAATGTCATAGAAATTGTTTTGTTAACATTAATTCCCATTAGCTGTGCCGCTGCCTTATCTTCTGAAACTGCTCTCATTGCGCTTCCGGCTTTGGTTTTACTAATAAACAGACTAAGAGCAATCATACAGATTAAGGTCACAAGTAATGTAACCAGCGTCACTCCAGAGACTGCAATATCACCAATTTTTACAGTCTTTACATTTATTATTGACTTAAATGCAATGGGATTCGCATTAAATATTAAAAGGGCTAAACTTTGTAAAAGAAAACTCATTCCAATTGCAGTAATTAACACTGCTAAAGAAGGTGCCTTTCTTAATGGTTTATAAGCAATTTTCTCAATTGTAATACCAAGGACCGCACAGAAAGTAATTGTGATAGCTACTGCTGCTATTACAGGAAGTTTAAACTGCACTACTGTAACATACAATACATAAGCACCTACCATTATAATATCTCCATGGGCGAAATTAATCATTTTGGCAATACCATAAACCATGGTATAACCTAAGGCAATTAACGCATAGATACTACCTGTACCTAATCCGTTTATTAATTGTTCTAGTACACTTCCCATATAATTTCACCTCTTTCTTTCTATTTCTGAATTGCTTCGTTAGGCTCAGAGTTTCTGCGCTTAACGAAGGAACTCAGAATTTTCAATATAAAACGTGAATAAGAACAAAAGGAGTTTAGGTTCTCTCCTTTTGCCCTTATTATTATTGTTTAACTTTTTGTATAAATATATTTTATATTATTTTACTAAAGTATATTCTCCATTGGTAATCTGAACAAATTTTGCTCCTTTATTTGGTTCACCTTCTGCAGTAAATGTAACGCTTCCAGTTAATCCTTCTACCTGAATTTCAGTCATAGCTGCTATTAATGCTTCGCTATCTGTTGAACCAGCTTTTTCAAGAGCTGCTTTCATAACATATACAGTATCATAACCATCTGCTGCAAACTGGTCAGGAACTGCCTTATAAGCTTCATCATATGCCTTAACAAATGCCTGAACTGCTGGGTTCTCATCTGTAGCAAGGAATGGGCTTAAGAATACTGCGCCTTCTAATACTGCAGGATCTACTACCTGTGCTAATACGCCATCCCAACCGTCGGAGCCAAGATATGGAAGACTCATACCTAATTCAGCTGCCTGAGTTGTGATAAATGCTGCATCTCCATAATAAACAGGTGCAAAAATAATTTCTGCATCTGTACCTTTGATTTTAGTTAACTGAGTTTTAAAATCTACAGCTCCCTTTTCAAAAGATTCTTCTGCTACAATTTCGCCGCCAAGTGCAGCAACTTCTTCTACAAATGCTGCTTTAACACCAGTACTGTATTCATCTGCATTGTTAAAGATTACTGCAATTTTCTTAAGACCTAAATCTTCTACTGCATAACGAGCCATTGTCTGTCCCTGTAGTGGATCTGTAAAACATAATCTGAAGGCATTTGGCCATTCTGTAAGTCCTGCTGCAGAACCTGATGGAGTCACTTGAAGGATACCATCTTCTGCAATTTTTTCACCAATTGCTAAACCTGCACCACTGGTAACTGTTCCAAGAAGCGCCTGAGCACCCTCATCCATTAATGTATTGTATGCGGATAATGCTGTTTCACCGGATGCTTCATCATCTTTAAAATTTAACTTTAATGTTAATGTCTGATCGCCTACTTTAACTCCGCCAGCAGCATTAATTTCGTTAATGGCGATTTCTGCACCCTGTTTTACTGAAATACCGTAAGAAGCAGCTTCCCCTGAGAGTGGTCCAAGTCCACCAATAATAAATTCTGTAGAATCACTTCCACTTTTCTGACCGCATCCTGCTAATAAACTAACAGTTAATGCTGATATTAATCCTAAGCTTAATATCTTTTTTAAACTTTTTTTCATAATAAATCCTCCTTTAATATATTTACCATGGTAATTAGCATTCCCATTCTTTAACACTTTCAACTTTTTTCATATTAATGTACTAAAGCAAAAAGGTTAAAATTCCCTATACTATTACCCAGGTACTAGCTGTTGATATAAAATAAGGCGTTCAAACTATTATAATAGGAACGCCTTTATTCTTGCATTTATCATACTATTGTCTATTTTATTTGTCAACTAAATTTTAGGGGATTGTAAATGAATTACACTGTTTTAATTCTAATTCAACTTATAATTACTGAGAATACAATTCTCCTCCACATTTATCACAGAAATCTAATCCTTCTAAGGTAATTCCTCCACAATCGGGACATACGATTTTTTGAGGAAATATCTCAAATTCAACTATTTCATATTCCTCCGATTGGTTTATTTTAGTTATACCATTGTCATTATTCTCTGATTCTACGAAAGGTATTTGTGTCATATATTTTGCTCCTTAATTAACAATTTGGCTAATCTGAGGAATCTGGTGTTTAACAACTCCCCTCATTTCAATGACAGGGACTCCTCTTTTCTCAATATATTCTCTTGTAATAATAACTTTACCAATAGCATCATCTTTTGGGATTTCATACATAATGTCAAGCATAAATTCTTCAATAATAGCACGAAGTGCTCTGGCACCTGTCTTTTTCTCCATGGCTTTCTCAGCAATTGCTTCAAGGGCACCGTCGTCAAACTCTAAAAGCACCTCATCTAACAGCAATAACTTTTTATATTGCTTTAAAATTGCATTTTTAGGTTCCTTTAAAACTTTTACCAACATATCTTTTGTCATACCTTCCAATGCATATATAATAGGAAGTCTTCCAAGGAATTCAGGAATCATCCCAAATTCCCGTAAATCCTCAACGGTTACTTTTTGCAAAATATTAGAATCTTTATCATATTTATCCTTTAAATCAGCACTAAATCCAATGGAAGATTGTTTGTTTAACCTGGACTTTATAATCTGTTCCAGATCAGGGAAAGCTCCGCCACAGATAAATAAAATGTTTTTTGTATTTACTGTAGTCATTGGCACCATAGCATTTTTACTTGTTGCTCCAACAGGGACTTCAACCTCACTGCCTTCAAGTAATTTTAACAATCCCTGTTGAACCGACTCTCCACTTACATCTCTATTGTTTATATTTTTTTTCTTGGCAATTTTATCAATTTCATCAATAAAGATAATACCTTTTTCTGCTTTTTCAACATCATTGTCTGCTGCAGCCAATAATTTAGATATTACACTTTCCACATCATCCCCTATATATCCTGCTTCTGTTAATGAAGTTGCATCGGTTATTGCCAAAGGTACATTCAAAAGCCTTGCCAATGTTTTTACTAAAAAGGTTTTTCCGCTTCCTGTTGGTCCAATCATTAATATATTGGATTTTTCTATTTCTATATCATCCATTGAATCAGCAGCAACCCTTTTGTAATGATTATATACTGCAACTGCAATAACCTTCTTTGCATAGTCCTGCCCTACAACATATTCATCTAATTCTCCTTTGATAATATGTGGAGAAGGAATATTACTTATATTAATACCTTCTTCCTTTTCTATATTATCTTCTTTTGGCTTCTTTTTCTTAATCTTCTGGCTTTTTGGTATTTCATTTATATTATTATTAAGGTTCATCATTCCCGGCTGAAAACCAGACAAATCCATATATGGCATACCATTCTTATTTATTGTATCAAATGTTTTTTGCATGCAATCAGAGCAGATACAGATATCATTGGGGATATGTAGCATTTTCCCAACCTTGCTTTCTGGTCTTCTGCAAATATAACAGATATCTTCATAATCTTCTTTTTTTTCTGCTTTCTCATTCTCTTTATCTGTATATGTAGTTTCAATGGTATCTTTATCTTCACTTGGTTCTTTAAAATCCTTGTTCATATAAACTCCTATCTGCCTTATTTCTAGTATCAAATTTATAGTATCAAATTTATAGGTATAAGATTTCAAACTATTTTGATGCTTTTTGTCAGTACTTTCATTAAATAATTGATATATTGGTAACATTATATCCTACCCACCAAATGGATACAATAGATGAAAGTTTAAAATTTTATTAAAAAATTAGAACTTAGAAATAAAATAATAAGGGACTACTGTAAGCAAACAGCATCCCTTATTACCAACTTATTGTCTAGATATTTTATTGATTAATATTTAAAGTTGCACTTTTTCCAAGAGTAACTACAATCTCCCGTTCTATATATTGTCCATTCTCCATACGCATAACAGTAAGAGTAACCTCAGTTCCTGCACGATAGGAGTTAACTTTTTCCTGAAGCTGTGATTCGGCAGTAACCTCTGTCTGGTTTACTTTAGTAATAATATCACCTGCAATAATACCAGCAGATTCAGCTGCTCCTCCTTCAATGGTGGATATTACATATACCCCTACAGGCCAGTTATATGTTTGCGCAACTTCTTCCGTAACCTGTCTGATATATACTCCCAGATATCCTTTTTCATCTTCTGCTAAAGTTTCTCTGTTCATAAGTTCATTTATTATTGGCATAGCTCTGGAAATTGGTATGGCATATCCCATACCTTCTACTTCACTAGAAGCATATTTAACTGAGTTAATACCGATTACTTCGCCTTTCATATTAAGAAGAGCTCCCCCACTGTTTCCAGGGTTAATGGCAGCATCTGTCTGAAGTAATACCATAGTATTTCCTTCAATTGCAACTGCTCTGTCTTTTGCACTTATATAGCCCACAGTTACTGATTGCCCATAACCTAATGCATTTCCAATAGCAATAGCCATCTGTCCAACTTTAACATCATCTGAATCACCTAAGGTAGCAATTTTAATTGTGTTTAGTGTTTCTTCTTTAATAGTAGAAAGATCTATGGATATTACAGCAAGGTCTGCCACTGCATCTGTGCCTTTGATTATAGCTTCTGCTTTGGTATCATCAATAAAAGTTACTGTAATTGGTTCTGCACCTTCTACAACATGATTATTGGTAGCTATTAATAATTCCTTCTCATTCTTTCCAACAATTATTCCGGATCCGCTTCCTTGGTACTCTTCACTGTATTGTTGTCCAAACCAATCTGTTGTTTCCGTA
>JAQSYR010000017.1 GCA_029256035.1 Anaerocolumna sp.
TATATCGAAGTGTGCTAGTAGCTCAGTTGGATAGAGCAATGGCCTTCTAAGCCATGTGTCGGGGGTTCGAATCCCTTCTGGCACGTTTTTTTATCTAAAAAGGTAAAAGAGTATAGATAATACAACTTTCCTTGATAAAATATAACGTATATAAATGTGAGTATGGTGGGTATAGCGCAGTTGGTTAGCGCGCCAGATTGTGGCTCTGGAGGCCAAGGGTTCGAATCCCTTTATCCACCTTTGTAATACAAATAATGTTGGGCTATCGCCAAGCGGTAAGGCACAGGACTTTGACTCCTGCATTACGCTGGTTCAAATCCAGCTAGCCCAGTTTCTAACCGGTTATGCTGGTTGGAGAAGCTTGATGTTTTACATCAGATGGGATATTAGCTCAGCCGGTAGAGCACTTGACTTTTAATCAAGGTGTCCCGGGTTCGAATCCCGGATGTCTCATTAATAATTATCATTGATAATTATTAGAAATGCGGATGTGGCGGAACTGGCAGACGCGCTAGACTTAGGATCTAGTGGGAGACCGTGCAGGTTCAATTCCTGTCATCCGCAGTCACAAGGGTCTTAGCACTTTCAGTAGGAAGGTGTTAGGGCTCTTTTTTTGTTATATTCACTTTTTGTTGTATTCACTTAATGTTGTAAAATATTACATTTTATAAATTTATTGTTAAAAATGCATTATTATAGTATAATTTATAAGTATAAATTAGTAATTCATTCCTTACAGCTTATAAGTAAAACAGTTATATGAAAACGTGGTAATAAGCTTTAATCAAAAATAAATGGGTGCTTGTAAAGCAAGTATGCATGCCTTAATAATACTATTGAATAAACCTAATTCCAAGGAATTTAGCAAAACCAAAGGTTAAGAATAGGAGGATAACTTGAAAGCAAAAAGCTCAATACGAAAGAAGTTAATGACTACAATTTTTATTGGTTGCCTCATTCCATACTTTTTAGGTGGATTATATCTAAAATTATTTCTTGAAAATTGGTTGTTTGAAAATAGTATTAATAATTCTAATCAAATACTGCATCAAGTCAATGAATTAATCGACAGGTCTTTGATTTCTGACATGAAAGAAGAAGTAGAATTAATAGCATCTCTGGATATAGTAAAAGAGGCAAATAATAATCTAAATAGTTATATAAATTATGATTCTAGTACGTTTTCTTATAGAGAACTTAGTATTGAAAACATAATAGAAGACTATTTTGAAGCCATGAAGAAAAGCCACAAGTCAACGAATTTTATTTTTCTTGGAACTGAAAATGGGGAATATATGGAGTACCCCAGGTTTTCCCCAACAAAAAGTTATGATCCTAGAGCCAGACAATGGTATAAGAATACAATTGACCAGGAAGAGGTAATAATATCTGAACCTTATATAACGAATGTATCAAATGAAATGGTATTAAGTTTTACCAAGCGGATTATGGACAATGATTTTAAGATAGGTGTAATTGGAATCTCTGTAAAGATTGATGAACTTACGGAGAGCATTCGGCAAATTAAAGTAGGCGAAACAGGTTTCGTTTTTGTTTTAAGTAAGGAACTTAAATTTATAGTAAGTCCGGGCCATCAAGAATGGATTATGAAAACTCCAGATGAAATAGGGGTACCTGAATTTTCTGTATTAAAAGCGGAACCAATGACAACTTTTGAAGCAGTAATAGATGGGAAGGAATATATTTTTCATTCCATTCCATCAAGTGATACTGGGCTGTATATACTTACGGCAACCAATAAAGGGGAGATACTGCAAAAAGTTAAAGACATTACAAGTATACTAATTATCATTTATACAATTACCTACCTCATGATATTTGCTGTTGTAATTTACGTTTCAAAACGTATCACAAAACCGATTCTTGAGATATCCTCCGCTATTAATCATATGACAGAGTTTGATTTTAACTTTAATCATTCGTTCTTAAAACAGTATGCAAATTCTCCAGATGAAATAGGTATTGTTTCAGGGGCATTAATTAATATGCATGATAACTTCAAAGAACTTATGACCCAGGTACATGGAATTAATAGTGAGATTTTAAAAATTGATATTAAGAGAAACAAACTGTTAAAACTGGAAATTTCAAATAAAAATCCATTTAACGGCGTCATTAATTCTATGAATACAATGTTAGAAAAAATACATATCTATATTAACCAATTAGAAAATGTAAATCATGAAATGATTGATAAGAATGAATTGTTAACCGCTTCGGAAGAGGAACTTCGTGCCCAGTTAGAAGAAATAGAAAAGCAAAGGGAATATATTAATTATCTTGCTTTTCATGATCCACTTACAGGTTTGCCAAACCGCAGAAGATTTGTCGAGATTCTTACCAATGCCATTTCCATGGGTAAAAAAGGCGGCGTAATTTTATTAGATATTGATGACTTTAAGGGAATAAATGATACTCTTGGACATGTCTTTGGAGACCATGTATTAAAAGCGATTGCATCCCGATTAGAATACCAAGAGGAACCGGGTTTATTAATCACTCGTTTTGGAGGAGATGAGTTTTTAATTCTAAAAACTTATGATGACATTAATGAGCTGACTCAATATGTAGATAAGATTTGCTGCATGTTTGATGAAAAAATTAATATTAATGAAACGGAGATAGATTTAAGGTTTAGCATAGGTATTGCACTGTTTCCAAATGACAGTATCAATGTAAATCAACTAATTATTGATGCAGACCTAGCAATGTATGCTGTTAAGAAATCTGGAAAAAACAATTATAAATTTTTCGATTGTAGTATGATGGAAGAACAAATAAGAAAATCAAATATTGAAATTATCCTACGGGATGCCATTAAGTTTGATGGATTTAAAATAGTATACCAACCCCAGGTTGATATCAAAACGGGCCAGATCATTGGTTATGAAGCTCTTCTAAGAATTGCAAATAGCAACTTATCACCTGAAGAGTTTATAAAAATAGCTGAAAATAATGGAACCATTATTAAAATTGGAAGACTGGTAACACAAAAAGTAGTTGAACAATTGTATCTGTGGAGAGAATCTGGGCTAGAAATTAAGCCAGTTGCAATTAATTTTTCAGCTATTCAGATGAATGACAATGAATATGGAGCCTTTATCAATTCGTTACTTCATCAATATAATATAGATGCCAAATTCTTAAAAATAGAAATAACAGAGAATATTTTTCTTGAGAATAAGCCATTGGCACTAGTATTTCTTGAACAATTAAGTAACTTAGGTATTCATATTGCAATTGATGATTTTGGCACAGGATATTCTTCCTTAAATTATATGACGTTTTTACCAGTACATAACATTAAGCTGGATCGTTCTCTTAGCATGAAATTCTTGGAAAGTAATAATATTCAGGTGATGAATTGCTTGATATCATTGGTTCATAGTTTGGGATTAACAGTAATTGCTGAAGGTATAGAGACAATGGAGCAAGTGAATAAGCTAAAAGCAGCAGATTGTGATTATGTACAGGGATATTATTTTAGCAAACCTTTGGATACAGATCAAATACCTGGCATACATAGCAATATCTTTAAGGATTGTCTGTAAACTAAAGTCCCCTAGAGTCTGGCAAGCCAGACTCTTTCTTGTAATTATATAAAAAGTAAATTCTTTAAAACCAGTACCCAGAGAAAGATTGTTATCATAGAAACAATGGATGTTGTAACAACGATTTCGCCAGCTAAATCTCCATCTGATCCCATTGCCTTAGACATAGTAAAGGAAGCGACAGCACTTGGAGAAGCAGCAGCACCCAGTAAAGCAACTATAGCATTATTCCGGTAGCCTAATAATAAGGCAATAGATATTACCACAACAGGAAAAAAGATTAGCTTACCAATTACTACCGTCGCCAGGTATTTAAAATTCCTTGCCAGACTGCCAAATTTTAATGAAGCACCAAGAATAATAAAAGCTAAGGGAGTAGTAATTTTAGAAATACTTTCTAAAGGAGTTAGAATTAAATCTGGTATACGGATGCCTATAAGTATAAAAATTATTGCCAGTGCCGCAGCCTGAATTAATGGATTACTGATGATTCCAAGGATGACTTTTTTAAAGCTAACTTTACCACCACGATAGACCTCTAAGAGAGTAACGGCTGCTATATTAAAAACAGGGACTAAAACGGCTGATAGCAATGATACGAATCCAATGCTATCTTCACCGTAGATAGAAACAGTAATGGGAATGCCAAACAAAACTAAATTTGCACGAAACATTCCGTGGATCATAGCGCTACATTTTTGTTTATCTTTTACAAAGAGGGGCACTATAAAACTTAGGACCAGAATATATATTATAAGGCTAACAACTGCAAACACAATTAGTTGGATGTTACTAATATTTAATGTATCACCAATTTCTACATTATATATATTTAAAAAGAGTAAGATAGCCATAAATACTCGAAATACCAGATTATTCATAACATCCAGGGAATGATCATCTACAAAATTTATTTTCTTTAAAAAATAACCAAGTATCATCATAATCATTAGAGGGAACACAACATTAAGAGCTAGTAACAAATTATCCATAGAGTAAAGGTCTCCTTTTTCGTCAGCCGCATCTGCTCATTTGGTTCATATGTATAATAATAGATTACGACAATAGGTATTAAAATAGAATATATAGACTATTTTATCCATTTATAAAAATATGTCAAGTAAAAGCCTTTTATTACTTGCAGAAATTACAGGTTCTCATAATATTAAAGTTATAGCTGACCAGTTGTTTGAAGATACGGATTATAAAGAAGCAAAAATGCTGATTTTACCTGGGGGTATGCCTGGAACGAAACATTTAGGAGAACATGAAGGGTTAATTGATTTATTAAAAAGCTTTCATGAGAAGGGAAATAGAATCTCAGCAATCTGTGCAGCTCCTAGTGTTTTGGGACAGAATCAGATATTGCAGGGAAAGAAGGTAACCTGCTATCCTGGCAATGAGGACAAATTATTAGGAGCAGTATATACTGGTAATAAGGTAGAAATTGACTCTAACATTATTACCAGTAAAGGACTTGGAACAGCAATTGAATTTTCATTGGTTATTATCGAATCTTTGATTAATAAAGAGACCGCTGATAAAATAGCAGCAACCATTCAGTTTCGATAGTATATATCAATCATATTTAATTTTTTTGTTTAGAATTATTATGGATAAAATATTGGGTATTATAATAAATGCATTTATAAAATCGGAAAGCTCCCAGACTAGTTCCAATGATAAGATGGCTCCAACGAACACCATAATAATATAGCATAAGCGGTAGGCGCCGATTCCATCTTTCCCAAACAGATAGAGCACTGCTTTTTCACCAAAATAAGACCAGCCGATGAGAGTAGCAACTGCAAATGCTATAATAGCAAGCCCAAGCACATACTCGCCAACGTAAGGTATTTGACGAAAAGCAGCAGTTGTGTATTCACCTGGTGATAAACCATCAATGGAACTTGGATTTTTAATCATGTTGGAAACAATTACAAGACCTGTTATGCCGCACATAACGACAGTATCCCAAAAGGTTGCGCTCATAGAGATAAGTGCCTGATCATGTGGGTTTTTAGTTTTTGCACTGGCTGCAGCAATAGCAGCTGTTCCAAGACCCGCCTCATTACTAAATAGTCCTCTGGAAATTCCGTATCTGGCAGCTAGTTTTATGGTACTTCCAATAAAGCCACCTGCCATGGCCTGAGGAAGAAAGGCTGACCGTAGAATTAAGCCAGTGGCAGGTAGTAGAAAATGGCGGTTCATAACAAGTAAAATAATACATGCTATTATGTAAAAGGCTCCCATGGCGGGAACAAGTTTCATGCAAAAACTGGCAACGGCTTTTACGCCACCTACAATAACCAGCCCGGTGATTAGTGCGGCGACCATACCTGACAGGTAAGGAGAGATTCCCCAAAGAGTAGAGGCAGTTTTTGAAATGGAGTTTGCCTGAGTAGAGCATCCAACGCCATAAGAAGCGACTAAAATAAGAAAACCTAATAATACAGGCAGGATTTTTGAATTTAATGCATGTTCCAGAGTATACATGGGACCACCAAGATAAGAACCATCTTTGGTTTTTCGTCTGTATAATACACCAAAATAGCACTCTGCATAGGTAGTTGCCATTCCTAAAACACCAGTAATCCAGCACCATAGTATTGCACCAGGGCCGCCAAAAGCAACAGCAGTTGAAACACCAATTATATTACCCACTCCTAAAGTAGCAGCAAGAGTCGTAGTGAGTGCAGCAAAACTGCTGGTTTCTCCTTCCAAATCGGAAGAAGTACTTACAGATAATCGGATCCCTCTACCGATTTTTTTTTGCACAAAGTTTAAACGAAAGGTAAAGAAAATATGGGTGCCCATTAATATAATTAAAAGAGGAGCACCCCAAACTATTTTGTTTATTTTCTCTATTAATAAAAAAATTTCATTCATAGTCATCTCTTCGAAAGAATTTATATAATATATGAGACATCAAGGACAATTTATTCAATGTATTTCAAAAGGATGAAAAAAGCATGAAAAGACCATGAAAAAAGCATAGATAAAACATATGGAATACCACAACTTACCATAATAATATTTACCTTTACTGCTAATAATAATACCAAGATAAATGATTACTTAACGGATCACTTATCGAACAGTTCTTATAAAAGAACTGAACTATTAATTAACCACGGAGGTGAATTTTATGGCAAGTAATAATAATTCTGGTTCAAACAGAGCAGAAGTTCCACAGGCTAGAGAAGCATTAGACAGATTCAAAATGGAAGTTGCATCTGAAATTGGAGTACCTTTAAAACAAGGTTATAATGGAGATCTTACCAGCGCTCAGAACGGTTCTGTTGGTGGAGAAATGGTTAGACGTATGATTAAAAGACAGGAAGAAAGCATGTCTGGTCAGTCTGGTATGTCTGGTCAATCAGGTTCTTTCTAATAGTAAAAGGAAATGCAAAGTTTAATTATACAACAAATGCTGTGTAATTGGTAAAAGCGAAGCAATATTAACATCATCTGGTATATATGATTAAGAAAATGCTGTAAAGTCATTGGCTGAAGTCGTACATATGAGATGATGTTTTTTTATGGATTTAAAAGAACTCCATTTAAATTAAAACCCACTCAACGAGAAAACATCTATTTTATGAACGAACCAATGATATAGAATGAGAATAGAATGTGATTGCGGATACATTTGTTGTATGTTACAATTTATTAGTGGTGGGTCTATGCCCGGTAAATAATATAAAATTAGTCCTATGAAATAAGGGCAATGATATAAGGAGTAAAAGCAATGGGTAAATATTTTGGAACAGATGGATTCAGAGGAGAAGCTAACGTTGATTTAACGGTAGAACATGCATATAAAGTTGGAAGATTTCTGGGATACTATTATGGTAAAGAACATAAAGCCAAGGTGGTAATTGGTAAAGACACTAGAATATCAAGTTATATGTTTGAATACGCATTAGTAGCAGGATTAACAGCAAGTGGTGCTGACGTTTATTTACTCCATGTAACAAGCACTCCAAGTGTTTCGTATGTTGTACGTAGTGAGAATTTTGATTGCGGAATCATGATTTCTGCAAGCCATAATCCATTTTATGATAATGGAATTAAGATAATCAATGGAAATGGATATAAATTAGAAGCAGAAGTAGAGGAACTTATTGAAGGATACATAGATAACAAAGTCGATACGATTCCTTTTGCAACAAGAGAGCAGATTGGCAAAACAGTAGATTACGCAATCGGTAGAAACAGGTATATTGGGTACCTAATCTCCTTAGCAACACGTTCCTTTATGGGAATGAAGGTTGGTTTAGATTGTGCCAATGGTTCTGCTTCCACTATTGCCAAAGGTGTATTTGATGCATTGGGTGCAAAAACATTTACCATACACAATGAACCTGACGGAGTAAATATTAATCAAAACTGTGGTTCTACTCATATGGGGGCAATGCAGAAGTTTGTAGTAGATCAGGGGTTAGATATTGGATTTGCCTATGATGGAGATGCAGATCGATGTTTAGCTGTAGATGATAAAGGTAATATTATAGATGGTGATTTAATCTTATACGTATGTGGTACCTATATGATGGAACATGGTGAACTTAACAATAACACCATAGTGACTACCGTAATGTCTAATCTGGGGCTTTATAAAGCATTGGATGAAAAAAGTATAGCTTATGAAAAAACTGCAGTAGGAGATAAATATGTATATGAAAATATGTTAGCCAACGGACATTCTATCGGGGGAGAACAATCTGGTCATATTATATTCAGTAAACATGCCACTACAGGAGATGGAATTTTAACTTCATTAAAGATTATGGAGGTTATGCTGGAAAAGAAAATGAAACTTTCAGAAATTGTTAAAGAAGTAGAAATATTTCCCCAAGAGCTAAAGAATCTAAGGGTAAAAAATAAAAAAGCAGCCAGAGAAGACAAAAAAGTGATGGAAGCAGTAGAAGGTGTTGCAAAAGAACTTGGCAGTGAGGGCAGAATCCTGGTTAGAGAGAGTGGAACAGAGCCGGTTATCCGAGTTATGGTTGAGGCAAAAACAAATGAGTTATGCAAAATGTATGTAAACCGGGTTCTAGATGTGATTCGAGAGCAAGGACATTCAGAAAGTTAAAAGAAGTATTAAACAAAAGGAAGAAACCAAACACCAGATTAAAGTTTTATAAATGGCATAAAATGTACATTAAAATAGTTGACCAATGAAAAAAAATATGGTATTTAAAGTATTGATATGATATAATACAATAATGTCATATTTCATAGTGGGAAAGTGTCAGTTCTTATCCCGTTAAATTTACTATTTGCTTAATCGAAGATTAACTTAATATAGCAAGTATATGTTCTGACCCAGAACAGGCGAAGAAAATTCGCAAATCAGGATCGTATAAGCAAGAATACGTTTCACATATTTAAGGAGGAAATTTTAATGAGTTTACAGGTAGAAAAATTAGAAAAGAACATGGTAAAACTTACCATAGAGTCTTCAGTTGAGGAATTTGAAGCTGCAATAGAAAAAGCTTACTTAAAAAACAGAGGTAAGTTAAATGTGCAGGGTTTTAGAAAAGGAAAGGCTCCTCGTTCTATTATTGAAAAAATGTATGGTGCTGGTGTCTTCTTTGAAGATGCTGCTAATTTAATTATACCTGATGCTTATGAAAAAGCAGCAGAGGAAAGTGGATTAGATATTGTTTCAAGACCTGAAATTGATGTTGTTCAGATTGAAAAAGGCAAGCCATTTATTTTTACAGCTGAAATCGCAGTTAAACCAGAAGTTACTTTAGGAACTTATAAAGGAATTGAAGTTGAAAAAACTGCTACCCAAGTAACAGAAGAAGAAATAAATGCAGAACTTGATAAAGTGAGAAACCAAAATTCCAGAACCATTACAGTTGAAGACAGACCTGTAAAAGATGGTGATATGACCGTAATTGATTTTGAAGGTTTTGTAGATGGTGTACCTTTTGAAGGTGGAAAAGGCGAAAATTATTCTTTAACTATTGGATCCCATTCCTTTATTGATACATTTGAGGAACAGTTAATTGGCAAAAATATTGGGGAAGAAGTTGAAGTTAACGTAACATTCCCAGAACCATATCAGGCAGCTGATTTAGCAGGTAAGCCAGCATTATTTAAGGTAACGGTAAAGGAAATTAAAGAGAAAGAATTACCAGCACTTGATGATGATTTTGCACAGGATGTATCTGAATTTGATACTTTAGAAGAATACAAAGCAGACCTTAAGAAAACGCTTTTAGAGAATAAAGAAAAAGATGCAAAGAGAGTAAAAGAAGATACCCTCGTTGATAAAATCATTGAAAATGCTACCATGGAAATTCCTGATGCTATGATTGATACTCAGGCCAGACAAATTGTTGATGAATTTGCTCAGAGAATGCAGATGCAAGGATTAACTATGGAACAGTATATGCAATACACAGGAATGAATGTTAATCAGCTGTTAGAGCAAACAAAACCTCAGGCTGTAAAACGTATTCAAAGTAGATTAGTTTTAGAGACAATAGTTAAAGAAGAAAATATTACGATTTCTGATGAAGATTTTGATAAAGAATTAACTGATATGGCTGCAAACTATCAGATGGAAGTTGATAAGTTAAAAGAGTTAATCGGTGAAAAAGAAAAAGAACAAATTAGAATGGATATGGCAGTACAAAAGGCAGTTGATTTTGTTTTAGAAGCTGCTGTTGAAGTAGAAGCTAAATAATAACTTTGAAATCAGCTTAATTTTAGGCAGGTAAAAAGATAAGATGAGGAGGAAATTACTATGAGTTTAGTACCTTATGTCATTGAACAAACCAGTAGAGGTGAAAGATCTTACGATATATATTCCAGACTGTTAAAAGAAAGAATTATATTTTTAGGTGAAGAAGTAACGGATGTTTCTGCCAGTGTTATAGTAGCGCAGTTGTTATTCTTAGAGTCAGAAGACCCTGGTAAAGATATTAATTTATACATTAATAGTCCTGGTGGATCTGTAACAGCAGGTATGGCTATTTACGATACCATGAATTACATTAAATGCGATGTATCAACTATTTGTATCGGTATGGCAGCCAGCATGGGAGCTTTCCTTTTAGCTGGTGGAACCAAAGGTAAAAGATTTGCCCTTCCCAATGCAGAAGTTATGATTCATCAGCCATCTGGTGGAGCCAGAGGCCAGGCAAGTGATATTAAGATTGTGGCAGATAATATCTTAAAAACCAGAAAGAAATTAAATGAAATTCTTGCTGCAAACACAGGTAAACCTCTTGATGTAATTGAAGTGGATACAGAAAGAGATCATTACATGTCTGCAGAAGAAGCAAGAGAGTATGGACTTATTGACAATGTAATATATAAAAGATAAAAAAGAATTAGGCTAAGCACGCATCATTGCTTAGCCAAATTCAAATTTATGAGAGAAATTTTTGTTGGAAGAAAAGAGGTGAAACCTAATATGGCAAACAGAACGGAAGAAAGAAAACAATTAAGATGTTCTTTCTGCAATAAAAATCAGGATCAGGTAAGAAAATTAATCGCAGGTCCTAATAATGTATATATTTGTGATGAATGTATTGAGATTTGTGCAGAAATTGTGGAAGAAGAATTCAATGACACAGACCATGATACGGATATTAACTTACTAAAGCCTACAGAGATAAAAAACTTTCTGGACCAGTATGTAATTGGTCAGGAAGAAGCCAAAAAGGTTTTATCTGTATCGGTTTACAATCACTATAAGCGTGTTTTCTCTGGAAAAGACTTAGATGTAGATTTGCAAAAAAGCAATATTCTTATGGTTGGACCCACTGGTTCAGGTAAAACATATTTAGCTCAAACATTAGCAAAACTGTTAAATGTTCCATTTGCAATTGCAGATGCCACTGCATTAACGGAAGCAGGTTATGTTGGCGAAGACGTAGAAAATATCCTATTGAAATTAATTCAAGCCGCTGATTTTGATATTGAAAGAGCGGAATATGGTATTATATATATTGATGAAATTGATAAAATTACAAGAAAGTCAGAAAACACATCAATTACCAGAGATGTGTCAGGTGAAGGTGTTCAGCAGGCACTGTTAAAGATTCTGGAAGGTACCGTTGCATCTGTGCCACCTCAAGGAGGCAGAAAGCATCCCCATCAGGAGTTTATACAAATTAATACTACCAACATTTTATTTATTTGTGGTGGTGCTTTTGATGGTTTAGAGAAAATAATTGAAAGTAGAATCGGACAAAAATCTATTGGTTTTAATGCCGAAATCTCTGAAAAGGCAAAAGAGAATGTTGGCGAATTATTTAGACAGGCAATGCCACAGGATTTTGTGAAATTCGGATTAATCCCTGAATTTATAGGAAGAGTACCAGTATGTGTTGCTCTTGACTTATTAGATGAGGAAGCACTGATACGAATACTGACAGAGCCAAAGAACGCTATCGTAAAGCAATATAAGAAATTATTTGAACTTGATGGTGTTGAACTTGAAATGGAAGAGGAAGCAATTCGTGCCATAGCAAAACGATCTATTGAGAGAAAAACAGGTGCCAGAGGTTTAAGAGCTATTATGGAATCTGTAATGATGGATACTATGTACAAAGTCCCTACGGAAACACAGATTACAAAATGTATCATTACGAAAGATTCTGTTGATGGGAATGCTGAACCAACTTTAGTAAATTCTGAGGATAATCAGCCAAGAAAAGCTATAGCAAAACGTACATCAAAAAGAAATAGCAACGAAATAGCGTAAGTCTGATTATATGTTAAGATGGGGCTACCTCAAAATGAAAGTAAGTAGCATTTTGAGGCAGTCCTTTGTTTAACCTTGAAATCACAGTAAATATTTATATAACAGGAGGAGAAAATGAGTGAATTATATAGAAGGGTTCCTGTTGTAGCATTAAGAGGAATGGCAGTTCTCCCGGGTATGTTAATCCACTTTGATGTCAATCGCCCAATGTCCATTGAAGCTATCGAAAATGCAATGGAAAATGATCAACAGGTTCTATTACTTACTCAAAGAGATGCGGAAGTTGAAAATCCTTTGCAAAAGGATTTATATCAGATTGGAACCATTGCAGAGATTAAACAATTGATAAAACTCCCCGGAAATATTATCCGCGTTTTAGTAATGGGAACCGACAGGGCTCAATTAGAGAAGGTCGTATCGGAACAGCCTTTTTTAGTTGGACAAACCGTTGTTATTGAAGATCAAAGCACAAAACGGTTGTCCAATGTTGAAAAAGAAGCTATGGTAAGAGCGTTAAAGGATATATTTGAAGTATATACCATAGAAAATGCTAAAATTGGTAAGGAAGTAATCAATCAGATCATGAGCTTGGATGATTTGGAAAAATTAATTGATAAGATTGCCATAAATATACCATTGGAAATTAAAGATAAACAAAGTTTAATTGAAGCTACCGATTTAGTGGAAAGATATCAAAAAATAGCCGTAATTCTATCGGAAGAGATTGAAATACTTCGTATTAAAAAAGAGTTACAGGGAAAAGTAAAAGAAAAAGTGGATAAAAATCAAAAAGAATATCTGCTTAGGGAACAATTAAAAGTAATACGAGAAGAACTTGGAGAGACCAATACCACTACAGATGCTGAGAATTTTACAGCAGCCGTTGCAAAATTAAAAGCAAAAAAAGATATAAAAGAGAAAATTCTAAAAGAGATAGAGAGATTTAAAAATATAGCTGGAAGCTCATCAGAAAGTGCTGTCTCAAGAGGCTATATTGAAACTTTACTAGCGCTTCCCTGGGATAAAGTCAGTAAAGATAAAGGGGATATTAAACTTGCAGAGAAGATATTAAATGAAGATCACTTTGGCTTGGAAAAGGTAAAAGAGAGAGTGTTAGAATTTCTTGCAGTGCGAACCCTTACGGAAAAAGGTGACAGCCCAATTATCTGTTTAGTGGGGCCGCCAGGTACAGGTAAAACATCCATTGCAAGATCCATCGCCAGGGCACTGGAAAAGGAATACGTTCGAATCAGCCTTGGAGGTGTACGTGATGAGGCTGAAATACGAGGACATCGCAGAACCTACATTGGTGCTTTACCAGGTCGTATTGTTACAGGTCTTAAAAATGCCGAAGTAAAAAACCCACTAATCCTACTAGATGAGATAGATAAGGTAAGCAGTGACTACAAAGGAGATACATCATCTGCCCTGTTAGAAGTATTAGACTCGGAGCAAAATAGTAAATTCGTTGATCACTATGTAGAAATTCCGGTAGACTTATCAGAAGTATTATTTATTGCAACCGCCAATTCCGTACAAACTATTCCAAGACCATTGCTTGACAGGATGGAGCTAATTGAAGTAACAAGTTATACTGAAAATGAGAAAATGCATATTGCAAAAGAACATTTACTTTCCAAGCAAATGAAAAAAAATGGATTAAAAGAAAAGCAGCTAATTATTTCAGACAAGGCTTTGAATCATATTATCCGTGGTTATACTAAAGAAGCAGGCGTGCGTAATCTGGAAAGGAAGCTTGGAGAACTTAGCAGAAAAGCTGCTAAGGAAATATTGACCAGTGACAAAGACCAGATTCGAATTAATGAAAAAAACTTAGAAAAATATTTGGGAAAAGAAAAGTACACTTTCCAGAAAGCAAATCTAAAGGATGAAGTGGGTATTGTAAGAGGCCTGGCTTGGACAAGTGTAGGTGGTGATACTCTCCAAATTGAAGTAAATGTAATGCCTGGAAAAGGAAAATTTGAATTAACCGGCCAACTTGGAGATGTAATGAAAGAATCTGCAAGAACTGGGATAAGCTATATAAGATCTGTTAGCTCAAAACATAACATAGCAGAAGACTTCTTTGAAAATCATGATATCCATATTCATATTCCAGAAGGAGCAGTACCAAAAGATGGACCATCTGCTGGTATTACAATGGCCACAGCCATGTTATCTGCTATTACAGAGAAAGCTGTACGTGCTGACCTTGCCATGACTGGTGAAATCACTTTAAGAGGGCGTGTATTACCAATTGGTGGGCTAAAAGAAAAAATACTTGCTGCAAAATCAGCTGACATAAAAATGGTTCTAGTTCCGAAGCAGAATAGAAAAGATATAGAAGAGATTTCTGAAGAAATCCTAAAAGACATTGTACTTCAGTATGTAGAAACAATGGATGAAGTACAAAAGTATGCATTTGCAAAATAATTGCAATACCAAAACCAGCCTGTGTAATCAGGCAGATAGGAGTTTCCTATGCATGTAAAAAGTGTAAACCTGGAGACGGTATGTGGTATCACCAGTGTATTGCCTAGTAATGATAAAATAGAAGTGGCTTTTTCAGGAAAATCCAATGTTGGAAAGTCTTCCCTGATAAATGCATTAATGAATCGTAAGGCATATGCGAGAACATCCTCTCAACCTGGTAAAACCCAGACAATCAACTTTTATAATATCAATGACAGTCTGTATTTTGTGGATCTGCCAGGATATGGGTATGCTAAGGTATCTGAGGCTTTAAAAGAAAAATGGGGTAAGATGATTGAGAGTTATCTAAAGACGTCAGTACAGTTAAAGATTATCTTCCTGCTTATTGATATACGACATGAGCCTTCAGCCAATGATCGTAATATGTACGAATGGATTGTATTCCAGGGATATGAACCAATTATTATTGCAACAAAACTGGATAAAATAAACCGCAGCCAGATACAAAAACAAGTTAAGATAATACGAGAGGGATTAAAAACCAAGCCAGGTACAAAGATTATACCCTTTTCTTCTTTGAGCAAACAAGGAAGAGATGAAATATGGGACTGCATTGAAAACGTTCTTCCTCAAGAGATTGAAAAGCAGGAAGAAACAGAAAGAGAAACTGATACTAAAACAGAGCTTGAAACAGAGTTTGAAACAAGAGATTCGTTAACACGGATGCATACACATTTTGGCTGTTAATACGCCAATTTGCACATATTTTAATTGCGTCTTCTTCCGTTGGCACTGACAAACTAAGATCTATTATGGAATCTTCTTTTTCGATTACCCTAAGTCTAACAGTATACTCCCCTTTTTTAGCCGCATAGTATTCGGAAAGTGTAGATACTTCATCTCTTAATGAAAATTGATTCTCTTTAAGATATTTTAAAATATCCTCCTGAATAGCAGAAGAAATCATAGAATCAAAAAAGGATAAAGTTTCTCTGCCAGATTCTGTGATTCTGTAATAGGAACTGTTTCTTATTGTTTCTATTGTAACAAAATCAGCTTCAATTAACTCGGATAAAGATTGCTGAATGCTAAAATAATTGGTGTAATCTTTCTCTAATATAAAATTAGAAATTTGAGCATTAGTTAAAGGAAAATCTACCTTATCCAATAGAAATAATATAATTAATTTATACAAAGTTAAAGCATCAGATTCCATAGGAAAGCCCCTTTCTATAAAACTTTTTAATAGGCATTTGGTAATTGATATCCTTTGCCCTGCCAGGTATCCAGGTCTTTTAATTCTTTTTGTATTTTGTTTAATACTTGTTTTTTGTTTGAACTCCACAAGGGTGCCAATAATAAATTTTTAGGACCGTCACCAGTAATTCTGTGCACAACCATAGAAGGAGGGAGTAATTCCAAACAAGATATCAGAACCGAAATATATTCATCCATAGCCATTGAGTTAACCGGATAGGAAGCTAAATCAGTGCCTTTAAGCACATGTAATAATTGGAGCTTAATCCCCTGAACAAAAAGGGAAGATACATAAGTAATGGTTTCTAGCATATCAGCTTTACTTTCTCCTGGAAGACCAAGAATTACGTGAACTATAACATCAATTTGCCTTATATGGAGCTGATTAACGGCATCTTCAAAAACAGAGAGGGAATATCCTCTTCGAATAAAATCTGCAGTTTTTTCATGACATGTCTGCAAACCAAGCTCGATCCAAACCGGTTTTATTTGATTTAATTCAGAAAGTAATTCTAAAACATCCTGACCTAAACAATCAGGCCTTGTAGCTATGGATAAAATACCAATTTCTGGGTGAGTAATTGCTTCCATAAAGATTTTTCTAAGATAAGAAATATCGGCATATGTGTTGGTATATGCTTGAAAATATGCGATATATCTGGGGCTGTCATCATTCTTAGGAAAAGAAAATTTATCTTCAATTAACTGTTTTGCATCTTCAATTTGTTCTGTGATTGTAAACATAGGGGAAGCAGCAAAATCTCCGGATCCTCCTTCACTACAAAAGATACATCCTCTGGTATCTACCTTGCCATCACGGTTAGGACAAGTCATTCCCCCGTTTAAGGATAGCTTATACATCTTTTTACCATATTTATTTTTTAAATAAGAATCCAGGGAATAATAGCGCTTATCTCCCCATATTGTTTGTTTCATAGTTCACCTTAAAAAGTAGTCACTGCTTCAACAGTAGCTAGTATTAGTTTTATTGTTATCAGGTCATTGGACTTTCTGAATTATAATAATACCATTAGGAGTACGGTAAAACAAGTGATTCATTAATAATATTTACAAAAAAGTCTTTTTTTTCAATTTGTTTAGGTGTATAATACAAACATTAGTATATCATTTAAACATAAAATTCCTACGCATTGTCTTAAAAAATTCAAAACAATCCCCATTAAAGTTATGAACAAAAACATAATTATTTATTTAAAATAACCTTGTGAATGTAAAGGAGCGTGAACATGGAAATTCAATATAATGAATTATCTTTAATTGACTTAAGAGCACTTGCTAAAAATAAAGGTGTTAAAAGTGTAACTGCGTTAAAAAAGCAAGAATTAGTAGATATCTTAAGCAAAATGGATAAACCTACTGAAGTGAAAGAAAAGGAGGAGCCATCTGGTATTACATCGGTTCATAATCGTAATGTAAGTGAAGCATTGGCTTCTGAGGAAGTTGAAACCAAAAAAAATATCATAAGTCGGGAACCAGAAGGAAGACGAATGACTAGTAGTAGCCTATCAGAAGCTGAGCAATTAGACAGTGGCGAAACCAAAGAGGGAATATTAGAAGTTATGCCTGATGGATTTGGGTTTATCCGCTGTGATAATTATTTGCCAGGAGAAAATGACGTCTACGTATCTCCTGCACAGATAAGAAGATTCGGTTTAAAAACAGGTGATATTGTAGCTGGTAATACAAAGGTACGTAATCAGAATGAGAAATTCAGTGCCCTACTTTATGTAAAGAGCGTTAATAGTTTACATCCTGTTGAAGCTCAGAAAAGAAAGAGGTTTGAGGATTTGACACCTGTATTTCCTAATGATAGAATTCATCTGGAAATTCCAGGAACTGGAATTGCAATGCGAATGGTTGACTTAATTTCCCCTATTGGAAAAGGCCAAAGAGGGATGATTGTATCACAGCCTAAGGCAGGAAAAACTACATTACTTAAACAGATTGCAAAAGCCATAACAAAAAATCATCCGGAAATGAGCCTTATTATTTTATTAATTGACGAACGTCCAGAAGAAGTTACGGATATCAAAGAATCCATCGAAGGCAAGAATGTGGAAGTAATCTACTCAACCTTTGACGAATTGCCAGAGAACCATAAACGTGTTTCAGAAATGGTTATTGAACGAGCAAAAAGACTGGTTGAACACAAGAAAGATGTTATAATTCTTTTAGATAGTATTACAAGACTGGCCAGAGCCTACAACCTGACAGTACAAGCTAGTGGACGAACCTTATCCGGTGGTTTGGATCCAGCAGCTCTTCATATGCCAAAAAGATTTTTTGGTGCAGCAAGAAATATGAGAGAAGGCGGAAGTTTAACTATTCTTGCAACTGCATTAGTTGACACAGGAAGCCGTATGGATGATGTTGTATTTGAAGAATTTAAAGGTACCGGTAATATGGAACTTGTTCTTGATAGAAACCTTTCAGAAAAGAGAATCTTCCCTGCAATTGATTTACAAAAATCTAGTACTAGAAGAGATGATTTACTTCTAACCCAGCAAGAGATGGAGGCTACTTATCTTATGCGCAAAGCTCTAAATGGAATGAGGTCAGAAGATGCGGCAGAAAGAATCATTGATATGTTTGTAAGGACAAAAACCAATACGGAATTTATTGAAACAATTAAAAAAACTAAAATTGTGTTTTAGGTATTGCAATAAATAGGAACCTATGCTATAATTAGAAAGCTGTTTTAATGATAATAATTGGTTTGACTTTGGTCAACTTTAAAAATTAGTCTATTCTGATAAGAGGTGAAAAGCATGAAAGAGGGAATCCACCCAAATTATTTCCAAGCAAAAGTTGTATGTAACTGTGGCAATGAATTTGTTACTGGTTCAACTAAGAACGATATTCACGTAGAAATCTGCTCAAAATGCCATTCTTTTTACACTGGCCAGCAGAAAGCTGCTGCAGCTCGTGGTGCAATTGATAAGTTTAATCGTAAATATGGTCTTAATCAGGAACAATAATAAGACGATAGTATATGACGTTAAAAATCAGGTTGAGGTTTTAGAATCTCAGCCTATTTTTAAATTCACCTTTTCAAACAGAAAGGATGTGGGAATATGAAACCATCAGGTATTGGCGGACAGGCTGTAATCGAAGGCGTTATGATGAAAAATAAAGAACAATATGCGGTTGCCGTAAGAAAACCGGATAACCAAATTGTTATAGAAAAAAACACTTTTATTAGTGCTTCTGATAAATATAAGTTATTCAAACTACCAATCTTACGGGGAATGCTTGCTTTTATTGAATCCATGATTATTGGAATGAAGACGTTGACTTTTTCTGCAAGCTTTATGGAAGAAGAGGAACAAGCTAAGACATCTAAAATAGAAGAAAAATTCTCCAAGGTGTTTAAGGATAAGGCAGAAAGTGTAGCAATGGGCATAACAATTTTCTTTTCCATCCTTTTAGCAATCGGAATATTTTTCATGATTCCTACCTTAATTGCAGGATTATTAGTGAAACGAATTGAATCAGATGTAATGTTAGCAATTATTGAGGGTATTATTCGAATCCTCATATTTATTGGATATATATTAGCTATTTCCCAGATGAAAGATATAAAGAGAATGTTTATGTACCATGGAGCAGAACATAAAACCATTAATTGCCTGGAGCGTGGCATGGAATTAACTGTATCAAATGTAAGAAAACAGTCCAAGCAGCACAAGAGATGTGGCACAAGTTTTATGTTTATTGTTATGTTCATCAGTATCATATTCTTTATCTTTATTCGTGTAGATGAGCAGTGGTTACGTGTACTTACAAGAATAGTATTAGTACCTGTGATTGCAGGGGTATCCTATGAATTTATTCGTCTGGCCGGTAGAAATGAATCTATGTTGGTTTCTGTCTTAAGCAAGCCGGGTATGTGGATGCAGAACCTGACTACAAAAGAGCCAGATGATACAATGATTGAAGTTGCAATTCAATCTGTTGAAGCGGTGTTTGATTGGAGAGAATTTCTTGGAGCGGAAGTAAAAACAGAAAAAAAGAAAAAGAATTCTAAAAAAATTAATAAGAAAACTTCAACAAAACAAAGAGAAGTTGAAAGTAATATCCATAGAAAAGAAACTATACAGGAAGAAACGGCAGTAACATTAGAGAAACCAGCAGATGTAACCATTCACTCTGTTGTGGATGACGAAGAGGATGATGAGATATTAAGAGCACTAGACAGATATCTTGACTTCCAGGAGGAAAATAAAGAAAAGGATTGATTTTAGATGACATTAGAGGATGCATTAAAGGAAGGCAGAAGTTATCTGCAGGGGAAAAATATTGAAGACTGCCATATTGATGCATGGTATCTTTTATCCTATTTTTTCAAGATTTCCCGTGCTGACTTTTATTTGCATCCTAATAAAATGGTTACAGAGATACAAATAGAAGGTTATAGGAATCTGATTAGGCAGAGGGGTCAGCACATACCTTTGCAACACATAACGGGAGAGCAGGAATTTATGGGACTGAGTTTCAAAGTGTCTAAGGATGTCCTAATTCCCAGACAGGACACGGAGATATTAGTTCAGGAAGCACTAAAGTATGCCCAAGGAAAAGATGTTTTAGACATGTGTACTGGTTCCGGTTGTATCCTAATTAGTCTTGGGAAACTTGGTAATATACATTCCGGTTTAGGTGTAGATATCTCAGAGAATGCTTTGGCAATTGCCAGAGAGAATGCCACTACACTAGATGTAAATCTACAATTTATGCAAAGTAATCTTTTCGAAAATGTTCAGGGAAAGTTTGATATAATAGTATCAAATCCACCCTATATTCCCACTGCTGATATTATGGGATTAATGGAAGAAGTAAAGAATCATGAACCTATCATAGCCCTTGATGGTGAAACAGATGGCTTACACTTTTATAGAACCATTATAAAACAGTTAAGCACTTATCTGAAACCTTCCGGCTATGTCTTTTTTGAGATTGGACATAATCAGGGAGAAGAGGTAAGCCAGTTATTACAGGAACATGATTTTCATAATATTAAAATAATCAAAGACCTGGCTGGTTTAGACCGTGTGGTCAGCGGCCAAAATTGTTAAGATATGAATGGAGGAACAATTAATGTTTGATAAATTAGAGGATCTTTTAATAAGATACCAGGAAATACTAGATGAGTTAAATGATCCAAATATAGCAAATGATCAGAACCGATTCCGCAAAATAATGAAGGAACAAAACGATTTAGGTGAAATTGTTGACAAATATAAAGAGTATAAGACAACAAAACAAAGTATCGAAGATAGCCTAATAATGCTGGATGAAGAAAAAGATGAAGAAATGCGTGAGCTTGCAAAGGAAGAATTAAATGAATGTAAGCAAAGACTAGCGGAAATAGAGAATGAACTTAAGATTCTATTATTACCCAAAGACCCTAACGACGAAAAGAACGTTATTGTTGAAATCCGAGGTGGTGCCGGTGGAGATGAAGCGGCTTTATTTGCAGCAGAATTATTTCGTATGTATTCAAAATATGCTGAACGCTACCGCTGGAAAATTGATATGATGAATTTAAATGAAAACGGTCTGGGTGGTTTTAAAGAAGTTGTATTTATGATAATAGGAAAAGGTGTTTATTCTAAGATGAAATATGAGAGTGGAGTACACCGTGTCCAAAGAATCCCAGTAACAGAATCTGGTGGGCGTATTCATACCTCTACAACAACTGTTGCTATTATGCCTGAGGCAGAAGAAGTTGATGTTGAGTTGGACTTAAACGATTGCCGTTTTGATGTATTCCGTTCCTCTGGTAATGGTGGACAGTGCGTAAATACAACAGACTCTGCAGTTCGTCTTACCCATATTCCAACTGGAATTGTAATTTCATGTCAGGATGAAAAATCTCAGTTAAAGAATAGAGATAAAGCCATTAAGGTTTTACGCTCTAAGTTATATGAAATAGAATTAGAAAAAGCACATAATGCGGAAGCAGAAGCTAGAAGAAGCCAGGTTGGAACCGGTGACCGTTCAGAGAAAATCAGAACGTATAATTTCCCACAAGGCAGGGTTACAGATCATAGAATCAAATTAACCATTCACAGACTGGATGCTGTTTTAGACGGTGATTTAGATGAAATTATTGATAGTTTAACAGCAGCCGACCAAGCTGCAAAATTAAGCAAAATGCAAGAGGATTAAAAATGATAAGCAGTACCTCAAATCCACAGATTAAGAATTTAATACAATTACAAAAAAAGTCTAAGGCCAGAGTAGAACAAAGTGCCTTTGTAACCGAGGGCATTAAAATGTTTGAAGAGTCAATGACGGGTGGATTCTTGATTAAGGCTTATTTTTCAGAAAGTTTATATAATGATATCTTGGGAAAGGATTCAGAGTATTTTAAGGGATACTCCTTCGAAGTCGTTACAGATGGTGTATTTAAGGAGATTTCAGATACCCTGACTCCACAAGGGGTAATGGCAATAGTGAAGAAACCAGAATATGGACTGGAACAGATGATTGGAGACTCTATAGCCAATCTGTTGCTATTAGAAGATATCAGAGACCCTGGCAATTTAGGTACCATGCTTAGAACAGCAGAAGCAGCTGGGGTATCTGGGATTATACTTAGCAAAAACTCTGTGGATATGTTTAACCCGAAAGTAATACGTTCTACCATGGGGGCTATTTATCGTATGCCATTTTTGTATGTTGAAGATTTGGGTATCACAATAAATCATTTGAAAGAAAACAAATTTTCAATTTACGCAGCACATCTTTTAGCTACACATAATTATGATGAAATAGATTATATAGGTAAATGTGCCATTATGATTGGAAATGAAGCCAATGGCCTTAGTGATGAAATAGCAGAACTAGCCACCAAGTATATAAAAATTCCAATGGAAGGGAAAGTAGAATCCCTTAATGCAGCAGTTGCAGCTTCTATTTTAATGTTTGAGGTATATCGAAACAGGCGTAGATTAAAATAAATCGTATTATAAATTGTAAAAGGCTTTATTAAACCCATGCAGGAGATTGGGTTTGATAAAGCTTTTTTGCGCTATAGCTTCCTATGTCTCTTTTATATAAATATTGATACACTGTTATTCATAGTCTTATATGAATTAGAATTATGACACTCTAATTAATATTATAAATAGATTAGTAAATACTAAATAGAAGATTAATAATTAAAATATAGTAATAAATAGTAACATTTTATAAGAATCTTAACTTGTAAAAGGATTCCATTTGAAGTAAAATAGAATTATCAAGATCAGAAATTAAGGGGGTGTGAATATGAATTCAATTTATTGGTTAGTTGCACTTGCGATATGTTTAGTAATAGAAATACTTACGTTAGGATTAACCACAATATGGTTTGCGGGAGGAGCATTAGCAGCATTTCTCGCGTCACTAATTTTTGATAGCCTATTACTTGAAATTATTGTATTTCTGGCTGCTTCATTTTTATTACTTATTTTTACCAGGCCGTTGGCTGCAAAGTATTTTAATTCCCAAAGAATAAAAACAAATTATGAAACCTTATTTGGGAAAGATGGAAAAGTAGTTGAAAAAATTGATAATTTTAACATGACAGGACAGGTAATTGTCAATGGCCAGGAATGGAGTGCCAGGTCAGTAAGTGATGACCAAATTATTGAAGTCGGGCAAAAGGTACGGATAAAGGACGTATCTGGAGTTAAATTAATTGTTGAAATTGAAAAGGAAAATAATAAGGAGGCTTTATAATCATGGATATTTTATTAATTGTACTTGTTGTAATTATTTTATTGGTATTGGTGACCAGTGTTCGAATTGTTCCACAGGCACAAGCTTATGTAGTTGAAAGACTTGGAGGTTTTCAGGCAACTTGGGGCGTTGGTCTTCATATGAAGGTACCTGTTATTGATAAGGTAGCGAAAAGAGTAATATTAAAGGAACAGGTAGTAGATTTTGCTCCCCAGCCTGTAATCACAAAGGATAATGTAACAATGAAAATTGATACAGTTGTATTTTTTCAAATTACAGATCCTAAGTTATATGCCTATGGTGTAGAACGTCCCCTAATGGCAATTGAAAATTTAACTGCAACTACCTTAAGAAATATCATTGGTGACTTAGAGTTAGACCAAACCTTAACTTCAAGAGAAATCATTAATACAAAAATGCGAGTTGCACTTGATGTTGCAACAGATCCTTGGGGTATTAAGGTTAACAGGGTGGAATTAAAGAATATTATTCCTCCAGCTGCTATCCAGGATGCAATGGAGAAACAGATGAAAGCGGAAAGAGAAAGAAGAGAGTCTATTCTTCGTGCAGAAGGAGAGAAAACATCTGCTGTTCTTGTAGCAGAAGGTAAAAAACAGTCTGTAATATTAGAGGCTGAAGCTTCTAAAACAGCTGCAATTCTTAAAGCAGAAGCACAAAAGGAAGCTACCATACGTGAGGCAGAAGGTCAGGCACAGGCAATACTGGTTGTACAACAGGCAAATGCTGATGGTATACGATTCTTAAATGATGCAAACCCTGGGTCTGCAGTATTGCAGTTAAAGAGCCTGGAAGCATTTGCAAAGGCTGCAGACGGTAAAGCAACAAAGATAATTATTCCTTCTGAAATTCAAGGAATTGCAGGATTAGTTAAGTCAATTGCAGAAGTAAGTAAAGATGAACTAGCAAAATAGTTGTAATTCTTAGAAAATGCATCCAGTCAATGGATGCATTTTTTGATATATGAGCAATAAGTCCTAGGTAGTGTCATAATGCATAATCCAGAGCCACTCCTATACTTTATTAAGATAAAATTAAGAATTATTGCCTTGATAAAAAAATAACTATAGGCTATTATATATAAGGAAACGGGGAACTTAAAGGGGAAAATGAAAAGAAAGTTTATAATTTCAAAGAAGATGACCTTTCTTTTCTATAAAGGAGATATAAGTAATGACAAATTTTAAAAAGGCTTTGCAATCGCCTTACATGATTGTACTTTTATTTGCATTTAAATTAACGGTTTATTACATTTTAATCGGCGCTACTACCATAGATTTAATGACTTATATGATACTTAGTATTATATTATTTGGAACCTTATTTATTGTATTTAGCAGAAGTCAATTAAAAAATAAAAAGAGTATTTATTTGATTTTATATAGTCTTATAAGTTTATTAATGTTTGCTGATTCCATGTACTATAATTATTATAATCAGACAGTTTCCATTAAGCAGCTTTGGCAGGCGGCAAATGTAGCAGCAGTACCTGATAGTTTTGTAGCCACATTAATACCAGCAAGCTTTTTAATGTTTGTAGATATTCCATTTATCCAATATTATTTTAAGAAACACAATAATGAGAAACATAATAATAGCTGGAGTTTCAGAAAAGATATTAAATACTTAATTGCAGGTATTTGGACAGCACTGGCAATTCTTGTTATTAATCCTACAGGGAACGTAACCATGGATAAGATTAACAGTATGGAATTTCTAACAAATCATATCCATGATATATACAAAGTAGCAGCAGAAAATTTTGAAGCAGAAACTATATCTGCAGAAGAAGTATTACAGGTAGTGGAAGAAGTTACTCCGGAACCAGAAGGAGCGAGATTACAAGGTCTTGGCAAAGATAAAAACTTGATTTTAGTTCAGGTAGAATCATTACAGAACTTTGTAATTAATGCCAGTTATAACGGGCAGGTGCTGACTCCAAATCTCAATTCTCTTATAAATGGTGAAACATTGTATTTTGACCACTATTATAGTAATATTGGTAAAGGAAATACAGTAGATGCAGAATTTTCAACTTTAAACAGCCTTTATCCTGTTATCGACAGGGAGTGTTATACATTATATGAACAAAACACTTTTAATGGATTGCCGTGGCTTTTAAGAGACCAGGGCTATAATGCATTTGCCATTCACGGGTATGAGGGTGAATTCTGGAACCGTGAGGCGGCGTATCCTTATCAGGGGTTTGAAGAGTTTTATAGTATGGAGGACTTAGATAGTAGTGAAGTAATTGGTCTTGGAATTTCAGATAAATCCATGTTTACTCAGGCAGTTAATATTATGCAGCAGGCTAAGGAACCATTTTTTAGCTTTATTGTAACCTTGACCAGTCATCATCCATATTTGCTGGATGGAGAAACCAGCTCTCTAGTCCTGAAAGAGGAGCATAAAGAAACAAAATTTGGAGCATATTTACAGACAATTCGCTATGCTGACGAGGCAATTGGCCAATTTATAAATGAATTAAAAAAAGCAGGACTCTATGATGATTCTATCCTTGTATTCTATGGGGATCATCACGGTCTGAACTTAAATATGGATGATAATGATATAATTATGTCTGAGTATTTAGGACGCACCTATGACTATGATGAAATGCTTCGAGTACCCCTTATGATTCATATTCCAGATAGTGGAATTACAAAAACCATAACTACTACTGGTGGCCAAATTGATTTTCTACCAACCATAGCAAATCTTATGGATCTTGATATTGAACATCCTTATGTACTTGGTCAGGATTTAGTGAATGCGGATGATGGTTTTGTGGCATTTACTGCATATTTATTTGATGGCTCCTTTGTCCACAACAATATTATGTTTGAAATATCAAGAGAGGGCATATTTGAAGGTAGTCGTGCCTGGGAAATTGGAAGCCAGAAGGAAGTGGATGCTGCACTGTTAGAAGAAGACTATAATAGAGCAATTGCTTTAAAGCAAACTTCCAAAGAGATCCTGGAACAAAATCTTATAGCTGATTATGTATCACATGAAATTGAGAAACTAGATGATGTAAAAGATACAGAAATTGATACTATTACATTATCAACTGAAACCACAGTAGCTGCAACTGACTGGTGTGCCCGGTGGGCACACGTTCTAACGGGTGAAAGTCCCCAATCCACCCGGCAGTGGGAAGGATACAGCCGAAGCCAAGGGTGTCCATCGTGAGGTGGAATCTGGAGAAAGGATTAGGCAAAACTCTGGCTCGTTACATTCGAGGCTAATTGCATGGACTAGGTTGCCAAACAAACCAAAATCCAATAACTGCACGGAAATGTACTTAGTATTTATGGAATGAGTATAAGAGGGAAAGAGCGTGTGAGTACCCGGGGAGGTCTCATGGACATAACCAATGCAATAAAACATTTGCGGTTGTGGTTGAAACAAGATTTATCATGAGAAGTCAGCAGTGGTCGTAGTACCATCGTGACTTAAGGCACGGTGGGAAGGACTGAACTTTAGGAGATGTGAGTAAATGAATGTAACCAAAGATGGATTTAAGAACAGACAACTTCATATTGAGGACTATCGGCAAATGGTATCTGCGGAACAGAAAGAGTATGCCAAAGTGTTCGCCCATCAAAGGATTGCTGAAAACAACGACATCATCACAGATTTTTGGACGGACAATCTAATGGAACTGATTTTACGGAAAGATAACCTTAACAAGGCATATAAGAAGGTAAAATTAAATAAGGGAGCAGGTGGAATTGATGATATGCAGGTGGATAATCTTCTGCCCTTCCTGAGAGAAAACCAAGACGAACTTATCCAACAGATTAAAATGGGAAAATACAAACCAAACCCAGTCCGCAGGGTAGAGATACCCAAAGAAGAAAAAGGCAAGGTTAGAAAACTAGGAATACCAACAGTGGTGGACAGAGTTATCCAACAAGCGATTGCACAGGAACTGACACCGATATACGAAGAACAGTTTTCGGATAGCAGTTTCGGGTTCAGACCGAAAAGAGGTCAGCATGATGCGCTGAAAAGATGCAAGAAATACGTTGAAGAGGGATATGTATATGTGGTAAGCATGGATTTAGAGAAATTCTTTGATACAGTAAACCATAGTAAGCTAATAGAAGTATTATCACGCACCATCAAAGATGGCAGGGTAATATCACTGATACACAAATACCTAAACGCAGGCGTTGTTAGAAACGGGTTCTTTGAGAGAACTGCAGAAGGTTTTCCGCAGGGTGGACCTCTGAGCCCGCTCTTAGGGAACATAATGCTGAATGAACTGGATAAAGAACTGGAACGAAGAGGACATAAATTCGTAAGGTTTGCAGATGATGCAGTCATCTGCTGCAAGAGCAAGAAAAGTGCAGAACGCACTTTGGATAACATTGTGCCGTACATTGAAGAGAAGCTATTCCTTAAAGTAAACCGAGCCAAGACTACAATCTCGCATGTCAGCAAGATAAAATACCTCGGATATGCATTTTACAGATACAAAGGTAAATGCAGGCTCCGAGTACACCCAAAGTCAGTAAAGAAAATGAAGGATAAACTTCGGGTGCTGACCAACAAAAACACAGGATGGGGTAATGATTACCGCAGACAGAAACTCGCAGAATTTGTGAGAGGGTGGATTAACTACTTTAGTATGGCGGATATGAAGGGATTGATGGGAGAGATTGACGAATGGTTACGAAGAAGAATTAGAGCTATCTATTGGAAACAATGGAAGAAGGTAAAAACGAGATATCGTATGCTTAAAGCGTTGAAACTTCCCGAATGGAAAGTACATGAAATGGCAAACTGTCGCAAAGGTTATTGGAGAGCGACTATAATGCTTAATAGTGTACTGACTAACAAAATAATAGCCAGACTAGGATATATGATATGCCCCTTGTCAAGTAGACAGGTCAAATATCTAAAATAAAGTGTTGATGAACGACCACATATTTCTGTGTGGTCGTTTTTCTATGCACACCAT